>NZ_JBQSXN010000032.1:0-33372 GCF_052378235.1 Psychrobacter sp. AOP3-A1-26 | reverse complement strand
TTAGAATAGCTATCGCCATATAGTACCATGAATGCCCTTAAACCTTAATGAGAACTGACGTTGCAAGATCCATCAGAGACACTTTATAAAATTTTACAAATACCTAATACTATCTAACCACAAGCATTTATAACTCCTAGCATTTGTATATAATAGAGCTTGTTCAGCCATGTATTAGGCTGCGAACAAGGTTGTGATGACACTACCGAGTGATCCAAAACCCTATTATTTAAGAGCGTGCTGAGAAAATTATGGATAACCCTGCTAACGATAGTCATCATACAACCAAAACGGCTGCTTGGTTGGCTGAAGGTCAATCAAGCCAGCGCGATATGCTTGCCAGCCTGCAAGCTCTAAAAGCTCAGTCTGGTACGCCCTTTCAGGTCATTGCCTCACACCGTGACAATAGACCTGAAATTTTTGAGTTTGCTGATAGTACCTATCGTGAACCATCTAATACTGTCGACTCTACTCCTGACAGTGACGAGCTAAGCGCTATTGAACCTGCTCTCCCTCGTTGGCAGTTCGTTTTAGAACAAGCTAAAAAGAATAAGGTAAAAGTATTATTAACCGGACGCAATGGTATCGACTACGAAGCCCAGCGGGAAGAATTTGATGCCGCTGGTATTCGTTTATTGACTGGCGCGACCAGCGTTGCAGCATTAGAATCCATCGATGATAAGTTTGCTTTTATGCAGCAGTGCCATGAGCATGACATTCCTGTTGCTGATGCGTGGCGATTTGATAATGTGGCTGACCTTAAAGCATTACTGGTCAAACACGGTCATCAGCCGTTATGCGTCAAACCCGTGACGGGTATTTTTGCCCAAGGGTTTTGGCGGCTGGATACGGGTAAAGAGGACGGTGAGCAATACGACAGCTTTGAACATTTATACTTTACCGAAGAGAAGAAAATCAATACGGCGCAATTTATCAATGCCTATGCAAACAGTGTAATGGTACATGAGCGCCCTATTCCCATGCTACTGATGCCTTATTTATCAGGGCAAGAGTACTCTATCGATGTCGTCTGTGAATATGGTGAAGTATTGGCCGCAGTCACGCGCTATAAAACAGGCAAAATTCAGCATATCGGTTATGAACAAGCGGTCATGGATGTGGTCATTCCATTGATTAAAGCGTTTGGCTGTGATGGTATCGTTAGCGTCCAAACTAAAGCCGATGATGACGGCCAGCACCGAGTGCTTGAAATTAATAGTCGTCCCTCTGGCGGGATTGATTACACTACTCATAGTGGCGTGGACTTGACCCAAGTGGGCTTTGCCTATTGGCTCGGTCTAAGTCAGAAACCAAAGCTTACGGATATTGTGCAGCAGATCACGCCGTGCCAAGTACGTTCAATTATGGTGAGTGTGAAGATTGAAGAAGATACTATCGAGCAATAACGGTTAAAACCACTCACTTTATTTGACATATAAACCGTGGAAGTGAGTCATGACCAGTCGGTTATTGGATTAAAGAATAACTCTAAAACTATAAAATAGAATATCCAAAGGAACATGAATGCCAAACAAGCAATACAGCACGACCATTACCCTACCTCGCGGTACGCTGGATTTAACCTATCAAACCAATACAGTTACAGATAACAGTAATTCAGAAAAAAGTAATAGCTACGAATTAGAAGACTTGCTTGATTTCGCCCAGCGCATTAACCCAAAACGCGCATTTTTATTTGTCTCAAAAGTCTTAGGTCGGCATATTCCAGTGGCACCTAAGACCATGCGAAGTGCTTTTACTGATTTGGCAAATTTAGTGCCCAATCACTTGCCTGAGCCAATTTTGGTCATTGGCATGGCAGAGACTGCCGTTGGCTTATCCGCTGGTGTGCATCAAGCACTGCAAACGCGTTATCCGCAAGCACTATTATTAAACTCTACTCGTCATGCTCAACATAAAGGGCTAGATACTGACGCTCTCTTCACCACTTTTAGCGAAGATCATAGTCATGCCAGCCAGCATTTGATTTATAAAAGTAAAGACGAAAGCGTACAAAAACAGCTACTCGCTAGCAAAACGCTAATCATGGTCGATGATGAAGCGTCAACCGGCAATACTTGCGTCAATGTCGTCACTGCGCTACGTAACGCCGGGCTTGAGCAGTTAGAACAAGTACATCTCACCACTTTGGTTGATTGGTCGCTAAATCAGAGTCAAAGTGATTCTGATTCTGACACCGACGATACGATTGCCAAACGCTTACCAAATATTGACTTTCAGCGTCATCATCTACTCTCTGGCGCTTGGACGTGGACGGATGCGCCCAACCCTAAGCCTATTACCATGCCATCGGTTGATACTACTGAGGCTGGCAGTCAGGCATTACTTAATACGGGCAATTGGGGACGTTTCCCAACACTAGATAGTACAGATGGCTTTGATCGTTATTTAGCGAGCTTTCAAAGCGCATTTGCAGAATTTAGTAAGCAAACCCAGTTTGATAAAGAGCAATTACCACAGCGGATTTTAGTATTGGGCAGTAATGAGTTTGTCTGGTTGCCGTTTTTATTGGCGGAATGGCTTGAGCAAAACACCAATTTGGATAACAGCAATAACACGATTAAATTTAGTGCGTTGACCCGCTCGCCGATTGCACTGGGTGGTGGTATTACCACAATGCTCAGCTTTAATGATAATTACGGGCTTGGTATGACCAACTTTGTTTATAACGTTGAGCCTAACGATTGGGATTTAATTATATTGTGTGTGGAAACCACTGCTGATAGCGTAGATAAGCTGTGGCAGGGTTTGGATAATGTGTTAATAGTAGGTGTTAATAGTTAAGCGTTTAACTTACCGTAGGGTGCGTTCAACGCACCATTTGCAAATATTAGCTCTACAATCGGTACTTAAAAAACATCCTACAAAAAAATTTTGTAATTTCTCTATGAAATGGTGCGCGGGGCGCACCCTAGAATTTTCACTTGCGGACAATACATGACCATTACATTTTTTCAAGCAGACTCAAACATTATTAAACCTTATGCCCTGATGGATTTGGACGATACGCTATTCCAAACCCAACGCAAAATAGATGCTTGGAATTTGCCGACTGCTGAAGCTAATAACTTAGTGTGCGCGAGTGTAAATAAACAAGGCTTGCCGCTTAGTTTTATGAGTCAGCGCCAAGCGTCTTTATTTAACTGGCTACTTGCTAGCACTGAACTGATCGTAGTTACTGCCCGCGACCGTGATGAAATCAAGCGGGTTAAACTGCCTTTCGCTAGTTGGCAGGTTTTGACCCATGGTGCAATCATTCTACATAAAGATGGCAAGCGCCAAGCTCAGTGGCGACAGCATATGTATAATAAGCTGGCACCATTGCAGGGTAAATTGAATCAACTGAGTCAATTGTTCGCCAGTTACAGTCAAAATGATAGCAATCAGCTGGTATTTACCCCGCATATTGATAGCTTTAACAATGGTGATGCTGATGAAGAGTTAATCATTTATCTGGCTATCAAACATGCGCAAAAAGATCATCAAGCATTAATTGCATTAGCCGAAAAACTGCCGACACTGATACGTGATTTCGATGAGCACTTTTATGTACACGTAAATGCCAATAATCTAGCGATATTGCCCCATGTAGTGCATAAACGGCACGCGGTGCAGTTTTTATTAGAGCAGCATTTAGATAATCAGCGCCCAAGCTTTGGTTTTGGTGATAGTTTGGCAGACTTACCTTTTCTGCAACTATTAGACTGGTACGGTATGCCCAACCATGGTCAGCTTCATGATCGTCTTAGCTCTCGATGATTTTAAACTTTAACAATTCCCAGCTATCCATAACTCTAAACTGTCCATAATAATTATAATAACCACAGCAGCTCATAAAAGTAGGCCTCAGCTTATGATTAACCCTAACATTCAAAAAGCAGACACATATGGCTCAGGCAGCTACCTTGCCAGCGATGTGACCGTATTGCTCGATATCGTTGATAAAGACGCCGTTGCTGATGTACCAGTCGATCAAAAAGAAGCGCTGATTCAAAGTGGGCAGCGCCATTATTCCGATATGCTGACCTTAGAGAACGCGCCAACTGCCATGCACGAGCAGCTATATATACAGGCGCTAGAGCAAGGCACCAATAGAACCGCGACTGATATTGCCAATTTAGCCTATACATTGCAGGATAAATTTCAACAAACCGTTAATAATCAATATCCGCTAATACTGGTCAGCTTGGTGCGCGCAGGTTTGCCAATTGGAGTGTTATTACAGCGGGCGCTGGCGGATACCAATAGCGGTTACTATTTACCAAGTGTGCATTATGGTGTCAGCATTATTCGCGATCGTGGGCTTGATCCAGCCGCTTTGCAAATGATATTAAATGCTCATCCAGATAGCCCCATTGTATTCGTCGATGGCTGGACAGGCAAAGGAGCCATCTATCAAGAGCTGGCGCATAGTTTAGAAGCGTTTAGCGCCCCTAATCACCCAAATTTTGCCAATATATTTCATCAAGGTGCAGACGTCATTCCATTGCTAACGCTTGCTGACCCTGCTGGTGTTTCTTGGCTGGCTGCTAGTGAGGAAGATTGGCTGATACCATCAGGTTTATTAAACAGCACCGTTTCTGGGCTCATATCACGCAGCTTATATACTGAACCGCAATTGGGGCTACACCGCAGTGTTTTTTATGATAACTTGATTGAAGTAGATCATAGCTTAGCATTTATCGATCATATTGATGCAGCAAGGCGCGCTTTAACTTTGGAATTACAACCCTTGCAAACATTTAAGCAGCCACGCTATCAGACGGCTGATTTAATTGACACGCTGGCAGCAGAGTATAATATTAGCAATCGTAATCGTATCAAGCCGACCATCGCAGAAGCCACACGAGCGATACTTCGCCGTGATCCAGAGCGCATTTTATTAGCGAGTGCTGAGCATCCTGATACCATATTATTGCGACATTTATGTGCACAGCGAGATATCACTGTCAGTGTATTAGGTGATAAAATACTTCCCTATCAAGCGATTACACTTATTAAGCAGCGTACCACGGACTATTAATTACTAGGGCATTTTTACCATACGCCTTTTTCGCTACTATCATTTTCTTTCACTCTATTTACGATGCCTATTATGTCAGACATGCCGAACAACGAGTCCAGCTTTTATAATAATACCCAGTCTTACGCGCATCTAATTACTGAGCGTCATGCCATGCTCAAACCCCTAACACATCACCCATATCAATTAGGGGCAAGTCTATACATGCCAGCGACTCGCCAAGATATCTGGCAGGTGATCAAGCGCGATAAACTGCCAACGATTAATAGTATTATTATTTGTTTAGAAGATGCCGTCAGTCATCATGACGTCGAGCTGGCGCTCGAGCGTTTGCAGACGCTGCTGGATACTTGGGCCGCTCATGTTGATAGCATCAATAACCCATCCCAACCGATAGATATTCAGACCGAGCAGCCAACGCGTCCGCTAGTATTTGTACGACCACGTCATCCAGCCATGTTAGAGCTGCTATCAGATTTTGCGCATATTGATTTGATTGATGGGTTCGTCATGCCCAAAGTAGATATGTATAGCCTATCTAATTGGCGCATGGCCTGTCAAAACCTCAGTAGCGAGACGCTATTAATGCCAACGCTTGAGACTGCTGCATTATTCAATCCACACCACAACCAAGAGCTGGCCATTGGCTTTAAAGAAGCCTTTAGCCAACCAATTTTTGCGCTGCGTATCGGTGGCAATGATTTATTTGCAGCGTTGCGTTTGCGCCGTCCAAAAAACAGTATCGTCTATGACACGCCCATTGGCACGCTCGCTTATCAACTGCTTGGCTGTTTTGTACCACACGGTTTTTATCTTTCAGCGCCCGTATTTGAATATCTGGATCAGCCCATGCTGTTTATGCAAGAGCTTAACCGTGATGTCAATTTGGGGCTGGTCGGGAAAACCGTCATTCACCCCAGCCAAATCGCATTGGTACAACAAGCGTATTGTGTACCATTAAGTACTTTGGACGAAGCGCAAGCGATACTCCATAGCGAGGCCAAAGCGGTATTTAAATATAACAATGCCATGTTAGAGCCAGCCACTCACCGCGCATGGGCACAAGAAGTGGTCAATCGAGCAGCAGTGTTCGGCACCATTAATGACGGTCATAGTGACTATAAACCGCTACTTTAAAGTCAAATGCTAAACGTACCTTAAGACCATGAATAACTAAAATGAGAAAGCCGCTATCAAATCATGATAGCGGCTTTTTAATGCAATCATCCAGTGCATCACTAAGCACTAAGCACTAAGCACTAAGCACTAAGCACAATTTACCAAGAATTTATTAATGGCTTTATTCACTTGCTCCGGCTCTTCTACAGTTGAGGTATGACCAGCGCCTTTGATAACGGCAAGTTTAGAGCCTGCAATCGCAAAGTGCATGCGCTCAGCTTTGGGATAAGGTGTTGCCGCATCTTCATCACCAACGATAATCAATGTCGGCGTGATAATATCACCAAGCTGTTCATAAGTTCCTGTGCGCTCAATGACCCCCATTGTCGCTTTTATGACGCCACCCTTACGATTGCCTTGTAGCATCGTCAGCCATTGTTTACGATCAGATTTGCGCAGCTTGTCTGCCAAAAAAGTACTGCCAAACATAATCGGCATGACTTTATTGCTCACACGCCTAATACCTAGCCAGCGAATGGCTTTGATAAGTTTACGATACTGCGGTACGTTTTTAGGATCTTCAGGGTCGGCAGAGGTCTCTAATAAAATGAGTGATAATAATAGTTCGGGGCGCTTAAGGGCTATGCGCTGGGCGACAAAACCGCCCATCGACAACCCAAAAAAGTGACACTTAGTGACATTAAGGGCATCCAGTAGCGCAAGCGTATCTTCCGTTAGTGTCTCCATATCATAACCAGACTTAGCGATTTCTGACTGACCTTGCCCGCGGAAATCAAAAGCGATGCAACGGTAGTCTGCCTGAAAGCGCTCAACTTGCTTGTCATACATCCGCGTATTCCATAGCAGACCATGAGCAAACACCATAACCGGCTTTTGCTTATCATGAGGCGCACTGTCTTCGTAATAAATATCGATATTATTCACATTAATAATTGGCATAACCACTTCCTTGTTTTTACAAAAAAATAAACCTTTTAAAGCCTACCCATAAGATATGTCCTAGCATAATTCAACTGTCTTACCGTTGACAGCCTTATTTAGTAGCCTTATTTTGAATAGTAAGTTTTATAAGTTAATCAACTATATAGGTTCTTACTGCAATTTAGAAACCTTGCCAGCGTTTAGATGTGTCTTTAGCGCCCACAAAACCCGCTTTTATAATAAACCTAAACTGCTATAGTAATCGGCATTGCATTATTTGTTATATTTCCTACCAATAGCCAGTTTCCACAAATAACCTTTATATAGAAATCCCGTCTAACTCCTAAATAAGGATATCAACTATGTCACAATCTCTCGTCGAATACCAAGCAGAAAACCATATCGCCACCATCACGATGAACGACCCAAAAACGCTTAACGCCTTTAGCACCGCACTCAAGAACGCCATGGTAGATGCGCTTGATAAAGCAGACACTGATGAGCAGGTTCGCGTCATTATATTACAAGGTGCAGGTGGCCACTTCTCAAGCGGTGGTCATATCGGTGAGATGTTAGAGAATGGCATGGAAAGCGAGGCGCTATCGAACAAGCTGAACTTTATGGTCGGCGAAGTGGCTGAGATCAGCCTAAAGTTGCGTAATATTCATAAGCCTATCATTGCCAAACTAGAGGGTGCGGTCGCAGGCGCTGGGATGAATTTGGCGCTAACTTGCGACTTTCGGATTGCCGCGGATAATGCTAAGTTTGTGCAAGCCTTTGTCAATATTGGGCTGATTCCAGATGCGGGTGGTATTTATCTGCTTAATCAGCTAATTGGTGTGGCAAAAACCACCGAGATGGTGATGCTGGGTGATAAGCTAAAAGCGGATGATATGGCACGCTTAAACTTGGTGAATCAAGTGGTCAGCAACGAAGAATTAGAGGCAAGCGTACTGGCGCTGGCTACTCGCCTAAGCAATCTGCCCGGCAAAGCATTGGCATCAATGAAACACATGATTAATACCCATGCCTATATGGGCCTGAATGAAGCGCTCGATATGGAAGTAGATCAGCAAACGATGCTTGCCAAAACTGATGACTTTAAAGAAGGCATTACCGCATTTATGGAAAAACGTAAGCCAGTTTATCAGGGTAAATAGCCCTTCTTAACTATTTTGGGAAGCACTGCCAAATGCTAATATCACCTTATCAAGGTTTGATATTAGCATTTGGCACCATTTCAATTCCTCGTTCACTTTCAAAATCAAGCTGATTACCCTTCATCTTTACCCTAATCCCCCACTTAAGCCAGTTATGATCAAATGTAAAAGGTAACGGCGCATCTTCTGGTAACATCAACGTAAAAGGTATCGTTTCTGTCTGAGATGGCTTTAAAGATATTTTTGTATCAACCTTATAAGTATCTATGCCCTTACTATAGTACGAATAAGTGCTTTTTTTCCCCGAACCTTTTTCAGCACCCTCTAGAAGTCTTAAAGAAATACGAGCTCGTTCTATCGTTAAGACTTTACGGGGAGTTATGTTCAGCTCGCCTGTTATCTTTCCACTAGACGGTTGGTAGTTTTTGATTTTAAGCTGAATTTGACCAAGTTTACGCTGCTGCCACATCACTGGTATAAATACCAACACAACCATAGCAACTACTATCGCTGGCACAAGGGTAAGGACATAGAGAATCCACTCGACATCTTCACCAAAGATCAGAATCGATAACATTATGATAAGCACTATTGAGAAAACAACCACAAATACAATAGGCAGCCAAAGCGTCACTTTATTGATATTTTCGTCTAGTGTATTTACCCAAACAGCAGATTGCTGCGGAGAAATAACGGTAATTTTTTGTTGATTACCGATATCTGTAGCCCACTTCATATCTAGTCGTGTACTTATAGCCCAAACAACAGTGGTATATCGACCTTCATAACTCAGTGGAATTGTATCGTCTGCCCCATCATCTGCTAATACCAAAGAAAACTCGAAGCAATATGTACCTGCTTCAAGCTTGCCACTATGAACCTTAATCTCCTGAATAACTTTGCTGTCTACTGAACCACGACCTTCGGTATGATAGGACAAATCGACATAAATATTTCGAGAGTCTATCGCAGTATGGGCTTGAATAATGACTTCACCAGCTACCTTATCTCCTGGTCGTACTCGCAGGCTGGACTCACTCAGCTCAATATGTATCTCGCAAAGCGCCGGATTTGTAGCCAAAGATAGTGATGAGATGTTCCTCTCCTATTATTTTTTCTATAAAGTAGATGTTGTGATGCGGTGCAACTCTTATCCCAGCAGCACGGTTTTTTATAATGGATCGACTATAGCGTAATCTCTATAGCCTGCTGACCCTCAAAAGCAATATCATGGTTTTTTACTTTAACCTTAATAGACCAAGAAAGCTGATGGTTTTTTAATTTAAATGTGGGTGTCATATCAGTGGCTCGTGGCAAAGAAAAAGACAATGATGTGGTTTGTAGTTTATTCAAGGGTATCGCTTCATCTATCTTATATGGCGCTATATCTTTGGCAAAATATAGTAATTTACTTTTTTCATTGATAAATACTTCAACTTCCTCTATACGCTGTAGAATAACTTCTACTTGATCTAATACCAAACTTTTCTCAGGTATGATATTTATCTGGCCTTTTATCTGCTCTTTTTGTTGATCATCACTGACTTCGATGAAAACTTGACCCAACTTTCGACGTTGCCAAATTCTTGGTACTGCATTTTTTAGTATTCGTGCCGCTAGTAAGGTAAATACAGCGATAAACACATAAAACGGCCATGGCGTATTTTTGTTACTACTCACAAGTAATGACATAGTTCCAAGGATGATAAAAAAAACAATAGCGAATATAAAAGCCTCTATAAAATTAGATGGGTTAAGATTGGCGCTTGGCTCCGTTTGTCTAAGCTCACGTGCTTTTCTACTGATCACTACCAAAGGCTGCTTAGTTTTTATATCTAAGCCATGAGCAATATCGACTCTCACATTGATCGACCAGTTTATATCAAATAACTCACCGTGGTAGCTAATCGGTATTATATCGCTATTGCTTTCTTTATCCATTAAAGCGATAGAAAACTCCATGGAATGATTACCTGCACTGAGTCCATTAGTTGGAATATGAACGCTATTAATTCTTCTACTTTCTAGCCGCTTATGGTTTTCGATATCATAGCTTAAATCAATATAAACCCCTTGAGTGTCAATAGGATGAGATGTATTGATACAAAGGCTACCTTTTATGTCGTCGCCTACTTCTATCTGCTGTTGATTGGTTGGATCCAACTCTACTTTTATCTGATAAATCGGGGGTAAGTCTGAGCCTGTTATTAAATCATGCTCTTTTTCTATAGATTGTGCTGATATCTTAGACTGAGTTGATGGTGCTTTCATTAATAAACCCATGGATTTTTACATGATTAAATAGGTAGTATAAAGCCAGCTATAGTTGATTTACTTTAAAACCAATACAAGCGCTACTGGAGTAAATTTTTCGCAGCCTCTGTCACGCTGGCGATCCTCAAGCAAGAAAAATCAGCATCAGTAGCACGGGATTATTAACGTATCAATTTTATTTAGAACTAGGGCGTATTGAAGTTAGTTATTTAAAAAAACCCCGCATCATAACGATACGGGGTTTTCTGTTTTCTTAATTCATTAAACGTTGTTGAGAATAAAAACTAGGTCAACTGAGCCACGTTAATTTTATCTGCTTCTTCCGTATACTCTTCCATACGGTCAAAGTTCATGTATTGATAGACTTCATCACCCATGCTATTGAGCATACCAGCGTACTGCTGATATTCGTCATTGGTAGGCAATTTACCTAGTACCGCTGCGACTGCTGCAAGCTCTGCAGAAGCCAAGTATACGTTAGCGCCTTGACCAAGACGGTTCGGGAAGTTACGCGTAGACGTCGATACCGCAGTAGAGTTCGGTGCGATACGCGCTTGGTTACCCATACATAATGAACAACCTGGCATCTCAGTACGAGCACCGGCTTGCGCATAAATGTTGTAATAACCTTCTTCCATCAACTGACGCGCATCCATTTTCGTTGGTGGCGCAATCCATAGACGAGTTTTTAGGCTTCCTGCTGGGACGTCTTGTAGCAATTTACCAGCGGCACGGAAATGACCGATGTTGGTCATGCACGAACCAATGAATACTTCATCAATGGTATCACCAGCGACGTCAGCCAATGTTTTAGCATCATCTGGATCGTTCGGGCAGCAAAGGATCGGCTCTTTGATCTCTGACATATCGATGGTCATATCGATTGCATATTCTGCATCTTCGTCAGCACGCATGAGGCTTGGATTCGCCAACCACTCTTGCATCTGCTCGATACGACGGCTGATCGTACGTGCATCGCCATAGCCTTCTGAGATCATCCATTTAAGTAGCGTGATGTTTGAGTTTAAGTACTCAGTCACTGATGCTTCAGATAGCGTGATGGTACAACCAGCAGCACTACGCTCAGCTGACGCATCAGACAATTCAAACGCTTGCTCAGCGGTTAAGTCTTCTAGACCTTCGATTTCAAGAATACGACCATTGAATTCGTTGATTTTGCCTTTCTTATCAACAGTTAATAGGCCATCTTTGATCGCTTGATAAGGAATAGCGTGTACAAGGTCACGTAAAGTAATACCCGCTTGGCGTTCGCCAACGAAGCGCACACGGACAGACTCAGGCATATCCAGTGGCATCACACCAGTTGCTGCTGCGAATGCGACCAAACCAGAACCGGCTGGGAACGAAATACCCATTGGGAAACGCGTATGTGAGTCACCACCAGTACCAACGGTATCTGGAAGGAGCATACGGTTCAACCATGAGTGAATGATTCCGTCACCTGGACGTAAGCTCACACCGCCACGGTTCATGATAAAGTCAGGTAGCGTATGCTGAGTCTCAACGTCAACTGGCTTTGGATAAGCGGCGGTATGACAGAATGACTGCATCACTAGATCAGCTTGGAAACCTAGGCAGGCCAAGTCTTTTAGCTCATCACGAGTCATCGGACCTGTAGTATCTTGCGAGCCGACTGTGGTCATTTTTGGTTCGCAGTACATGCCAGCACGGACGCCGTCTAGACCACAAGCTTTACCGACCATTTTTTGTGCTAAGGTAAAGCCTTTGCCGGTATCGACTGGCTCTTCTGGTTTAGCAAAGATATCTGAATGACCAAGACCCATATACTCACGAGCACGGTTGGTTAGGCCACGACCCACAATTAGTGGAATACGGCCGCCTGCACGAACTTCATCAAGCAAGGTTGGTGAGTTCAGTTTAAACTCAGAGATAACTTCGTCAGAGTCATGCTTAGTGATTTTGCCTTCATACGGATAGATGTCAAACACATCACCCATGTTTAGGTTATCAACCGCGACTTTTTCGATTGGTAAGGCGCCAGAGTCTTCCATGGTATTGAAGAAAATAGGAGCGATGTTATTACCTAATACTAGACCACCGCCACGTTTGTTTGGCACGTTAGGGATATCTTCGCCCATTAACCACAACACTGAGTTGGTCGCAGACTTACGGCTAGAGCCAGTCCCTACGACGTCACCAACATAAGCCAATTGATGGCCTTTTTTCTTAAGCTCTTCGATCTGCTTCATTGGACCGACAACACCCTCATCATCAGCAGTGATACCGTCGCGAGAGTTTTTGTGCATGGCCAATGAATGCAATGGGATATCTGGGCGGCTCCACGCGTCTTGCGCAGGAGACAAGTCATCGGTATTGGTTTCGCCAGTGACTTTAAAAGTAGTATAAGTTGACTTTTTAGGAACCTCTTTACGGTTTAAGAACCATTCAGCATCTGCCCAAGATTGCACCACTTCTTTAGCGATGTCGTTACCGGCTTCGGCTTTTTCAGTCACGTCATTGAACGCGTCAAATACCAGCAAGGTCTTTTTCAATGCTTCAGCGGCGTCTTGTGCGACATCTGCATCATCAAGAGCGGCAACCAATGGCTGAACGTTATAGCCACCTTGCATGGTGCCTAGGATTTCAACCGCTTTTTTCTTATTGATAAGCGGCGATGATGCCTCACCTTTTAGGATAGCCGCTAAAAATGCTGCTTTAACGTAAGCTGCTTGGTCAACGCCAGCAGGAATACGGTTTTCTAGTAAGTTCATCAAGAACTCATCTTCGCCTGCTGGTGGGGTTTTTAATAGTTCAACCAACTCTGCTACTTGTTTTTCATTCAGTGGTAGCGGTACAGTTCCTAGCTCAGCACGTTCTTCGACATGTTTACGATAAGCTTCTAACACAATAGTCGTCCTCGTCAGTTGGGGTTTAGCACATTACGTGGGTAGTCAGCATGACAGCCTGCGCCTATGTGCTAGATGGAATAATTATCCATGCAATCATAGCTTAAATCACTCTAAATGTTAATGGCTCAGCCCTTAAAAGACGCATAATAAGGCCATATTGGACATTTATTATAAAAATGGTCCCATCAATAATACCATTGAACGCCTTTTAACCATCGATACTTAACTTGTCGTTGTGGTCAAGTATTATCTGATTTATGGTTAAATAAATGCCGCGTGACTGCTATACTCTTTTGTAAGATATTATTTTAGAAAATATCATCTTGATGATTCGGCTGTATAAGATAGCTTTTATCAGCTATCAGCAAACGCTAAAGGTGTAAATACCAAGGATGACGATACAACAAGGATGACAGAAATATGAAGAATAACGCCAATTACGACAATGGCCTAAAGGTGCGCACCGAGGTCATGGGCGAACAACACGTAACACGCTCGCTCGATGGGGCGACCGGATTCACCCAGCCATTACAAGAGTGGATCATTGAACATGCTTGGGGCAGCACCTGGCAAGATGACTCGGTATTGCCGCGCAAATACCGCTCATTAATCACCATTGCTTTTTTAATTGCTCAAAAAAGCCCGAACGAGCTAAAAGGTCATATCCGAGGCGCGATCAATAATGGCGCAAGTGTCGCTGAGATTCGAGAAGTATTGATGCATAGCCTGCCATACTGCGGCGCACCTGCCACCCAAGAAGCGTTTCGTGCCGCCATAGAAATCCTGAATGAATTGAATATCGATATAGATATTTAAAACTATGGTAAATAGACGAATCGTAGTAGTCTTAAGCATACGAGTTAAAACAAACGCCTAAGCAACCAACAAATCAATATCTGCTATAATAACGCCACTTCTAAAACATTCTAACAATCCCGTAAACCCTTATAATACAAAGAGCTAAGAGACAATATAATTATGACAACTGCCGTACAAACACATACTCCTGCTGCTAGAGTAAGACCTAAAAAAGCCATTCAAGGTGAAAAACTACGTGGCTATGACAAAGTTGCCCGTATCCCAATTAAAGTGATCCCGACAGTCGAGGCGAAGAAAAAGCCAGATTGGATTCGGGTTAAGCTGTCCTCACCTGCTGAAGTGGCACGCATCAAAGCCAAACTACGCGAGCAAAAACTCTATACCGTCTGTGAAGAGGCCGCTTGCCCTAACCTAGCGCAGTGCTTTAGCGATGGCACCGCCACCTTTATGATTATGGGCGATATCTGTACCCGTCGCTGTCCGTTCTGTGATGTCGGTCATGGTCGCCCCAATGAGTTAGATAAGGATGAGCCGCGCCATACCGCTGAGACCATCTTAGGGTTAGAATTAAAATATGCGGTTATTACCTCGGTTGACCGTGACGACCTAAAAGACGGTGGTGCCAATCACTTCGTTGAAGTCCTTAACGAATCACGCGCGCTTAGTCCTAATTGCTTGATCGAAATCCTAGTGCCCGATTTCCGCGGTCGTATGGATGTTGCCTTGGACTTATTGACTGAAACCGCACCGGATGTGTTTAACCACAATATCGAGACGGTGCCGCGTCTTTATAAAGCCTTCCGCCCCGGTTCTGATTATCAGCATTCGTTAGACCTGCTAAAGCTGTATAAAGAGCGTCGTCCTGATATCGCTACCAAATGCGGCTTTATGGTCGGACTGGGCGAAACTGAAGAAGAGATTTATGCATTGCTCGATGACTTAAAAGCGCATAATGTAGATATGATTACGATTGGACAATATCTGCAGCCAAGTAAGAACCATGCCCCAGTTGACCGTTATGTGCATCCAGACGAGTTTCAGCGCTATATGGATTATGGTAAAAAGATTGGTTTCTTTAACGTTTGGGCCGGCCCTATGGTACGTTCAAGCTACTTTGCCGATCGTCAATACTACGGTGAGGATTGCCCAGCGCCTATTCGTAGTAAAAAAGCGCTTGAGGCTGAAGGTAAATTGGGCTGTTAGTATCGAATTGATTACGTCAGTTTATTGCTAATAGTAAACAAAAAGGAGACCTAAATAGGTCTCCTTTTTATTTATTATTAGGGGCTGTATAGAATTCATCTATTAGGACTGCTGATCGCTAAAATAATTCCAGACTAGGCGTAAATCGAAGGTAATGTCGAGACCTTAGCTAGATTTACAACAACGTCTGGGGCGATTTTAGCATCAGTCCGAAGGAACAGGACTATTTTTTGCCACTTCATAGCCAAAACTATCGCGCTTAGAATAACTAAACTTACTATTTTTGGCGTCGAATTGCCTAAAAAATAGTCTCTGTCAGTTCCTTAGCTGAATTCTATACAGCCCCTAGCTTTCATAAGCTTTTTTCTCTAAACCTTAACTCATTATTTTTTCTACGTAAAACGGTTACACTATGAAGTTAAGATAATGCTATATTTTTAAGCCTTAGTTTAAAAATAAAAATAGCAATAACTCTCGCACCCTTTTTTTATCACATAAGGATTGACCAATGAGCAGCGAATTTACCCCACAGGAAGGCTCTTGCTCCTGTTATAGCAATACTTATACTATTAATGCTAAGCCTGTCGGCCGCTTTATCTGTCACTGCACGATTTGCCAAGAATATACAGGCCAAGCTTATAACGATGTGACGGTATTGCTAAAGTCTGATGTGAGTCAATTAAACCTGATTAGAACCAAATTTCGCCGTTGGAAACTGCCGCCCAATATCAGTCGTGGGCTTTGTACTCGCTGTAATAAACCCAGTATAGAAATGGCAGTTGGTGGCAATCTTATATTAGTACCGACATCGAATTACCCTGACGTCACCGCACTACCTGAGCCGTCCATGCATCTGTTTTATAATCGCCGCGTCGAAGACATCGACGATGATTTGCCTAAATATAATGGCTTTGTGCAAAGTCAGGCGATGATGGTTAAAGCGCTGGCTCAAGGATTGTATAAGAGAGTCAGTAAACGCTAATGGCTATGTTTGAACTCCAAATTTAGTATTCAACAGACTAATCTTTCCTTCACACACTCATTTGGAAATCACTATGATCTCAACAGTAGTAGAAGACACAGCACCACACTCTGCTGACATCGCTATTATTGGTGGTAGCGGTCTCTATCAGATGGAAGCACTAACCAACAAGCGTAATGTGAAAGTATCGACGCCTTATGGGATGCCGTCCGATGATATCGTATTAGGAGATCTCGATGGCGTGAGCGTCGCCTTTCTAACGCGTCACGGTCAAGGTCATAAACTTACGCCATCAGAGGTGCCTTACCGTGCCAATATTTATGCGCTTAAAAATTTGGGAGTGCGCTATATTATCTCGGTATCGGCGGTTGGCTCTCTACGAGAGCAACTTAAGCCGTTAGATATGGTCGTCCCCGATCAAATGATAGATATGACCAAACATAGAGCTACTACGTTCTTCGGTGATGGCGCAGTGGCTCATGTTTCTATGGCTGATCCGTTGTGCCCTGCGGTTGGCAAGATATTACAGCGCGCTTATGATAAAGCGACTATTAATGAGGGAAACTGTCATGCCACAGCGACTTATATTTGTATAGAAGGGCCTCAGTTCTCCACGCGTGCTGAGTCGCATTGGTATCGTCAAATGCAAGCGGATATCATCGGTATGACTAATATGCCAGAGGCCAAGCTGGCGCGTGAAGCTAGTATTGCTTATGCCACGCTAGCGCTAGTGACAGATTTCGATTGTTGGCATCCTACTGAGGAAGCAGTTAGCGCCGATTATGCGATTCAGAATTTGATGAAAAATGCGAAAAACGCGCAGCAGGTAATTAAACACGCTGTCACTCTACTCGCTGTTGAGCAGCCTAAATCAATCGCTCATAATGCCCTAGCTCAAGCGCTGGTTACACCTATTGATGCCATGAGTGATGAGGTTAAAACCAGACTGGCAGCTTTATTGCCGTAATTTACTGCTAAAGTGGTTTGGTATAATCGTTCGTTTGCTACAGTTTTTTTATTACTTTTGCTATAAGCAATCAAGCCAACCCACTGGTAAATGCGCCAAATCCGCTGGTTCATCGATGTCGGGTAGCGGCTCTAATAAAGCTAACGACCAGTTTAAGGCAGCGATGCGCTGCTGAGTGATCGATGCGACGCTCGCGGTGCTCCATTCAATATCTGAAAACAAACTCGCCTGCTCTCGTTTAAACCCAAACAGCACATACCCCCCATCTAAAGCGGGAATCATCACAGCATCGTGCGGCTCTAATTGCTGCGCGGCTTGTTTTAGTTTGGTGGCACTCAGACTAGGGCAATCAGCCCCCATCAACAGTACATTATCAAACTTAACTAACGCTTGCTGACTGGCAGTAAACATACGAATACCCAATTCGCCTCCAACCTGCGCTGACCATCGCAATGACTCGGATAGCTCAAGCGTCTGCCAGCAAGGATCAGACGGTGCTGGACTGACACATAGCTCAACGTTATAGCCAGTCGCTATCGCTTGCTCAATGCTATGTATTAGTAACTTGCGCGCCATCATCGCCGCCCCTGCAATACCAAGAGCCGGCTGCAAACGTGTTTTTGCCATGCCCTCAGCTGGGAATTTGGCAAAGATGATAATTAGCGTTGAGTCATTACTTTTAAGTTGCTTATCTACAGGCATAATGGTTCTTTTTGATATAGCTGATTCACTTTAAAACCGATACGAGTGCTATTTATTTTATTACAATCGTATCGATTCTATTTAGAACTGCCTATATTTAAATGATTGAAGTGATCTTAACTTTTATCATAACGCTGCTTAATGCTTTCAGCCGATACCCCGCGCCAATAGTCAAAACGCAGATGCCACATCAACCGTATTGTCCGCCATGTGCCATGCCGCTGCCATCGTCGCGGCGAAGTGCTTACTTTGTGCTTTAAGCAAAGCGGTTTTGCGATACTTTTAAGGTGTTTGCACAGCTCAATATCCTCCATCAACGGCTGATTAGGGTAACCACCGATCTGTTCAAATAGAGACTTTTTTACAAAAATTGCTTGATCACCAGTAGCAATACCTGTCACTCTTGAGCGCCCATTCATCATCTGACTGACTAGCCATAGCATCGGGTCATCGCTGTCTAACCGAACATCGAAACGACCCCACTCTGCTTTTGATGCGGATTGGACAATCTCATAGATAGCAGTTTTTGGTAGTTGCGTATCGGCATGCAAGAATAATAATATATCGCCAGTCGCCAACACTGCGCCCGCATTCATCTGGGTAGCTCGACCAGCAGTCGACTCGATAACTTGCCCGCTAATGGTTGACTGTTTACTGTTAGACACGGTATCCATCAGCGCCTGAGCAACTCCCATTGAGCCGTCTGCCGAGCCACCATCTACTAATAATATTTGCGTTGGTAACGGGGTTAGGCTGGCAATATTTTCAAACAAACGAGGTAGGTTATCTGCCTCATTAAGTATGGGAATAATGATCGAAATAGTAGAAATAACCTTCATCTTAAATAACGCTATCTTTTTCTTCTAAGGAGCCACCACAACTGCTACCTTGGCCCGCTGTACAACCATAGCAATGATCACCGATAGCGATATCGTCACCACTAGGATGCTGAGTCAGTAAGTCTCGTAAATGACGGCGCGACTTATTGGGCACTGGCATCTCTAGTTGCTGATTAAAATCGCAATCGAACAATTCACCCAACCAATTGACACTTATCGTCTCACGGCACATCACCTCTTTTAAATTCTCAGCCTCATAGCTCGCTTTGAGCAAATCCATGTACGGATGAAACTCATTTTTGGCTAATAGTACCGCACCAAAACGCTGAATGGGCATATTAGTTAATGCAAACAATTGATTGAACTCAATATCGAAATGTTGTTTTAGCTCGTGCTTATAATCTGCTTCTAATTGCTGCTGATCAGGTGGTAACGTAGCGCCTTGTGGGTTATAGACGAGGTTTAGAGTGAGATTTGAGCCAGACTTACCATAACCCAGCGCATTGAGCTTATGTAGCCCTAAAATACTGTCATCAAAGGCACCTTTGCCGCGCTGCTTATCCACGTTTTTGAGCGAATAACACGGCAAAGAAGCAATAATTTCTACTTGGTTATCTGCTAAGAACTGGGCCAAACCCTCAAACCCATCTTCCATTAAAATCGTTAAATTGCAGCGATCGATCACTTTGACACCTAATGCCCGCGCCGCTTTAACCAAATACTTAAAATCTTCGTGCATCTCAGGTGCGCCGCCAGTCAAATCCAGCGTATGAATACCTTGTGCCTGTAGCACTTTTGGTATCAGCTCAACCAATTCACGCGACATCATCTCTGTGCGATAAGGGCTAGCCGCCACGTGACAATGCACGCAGGACATATTACATAAGTAGCCCATATTAACTTGTAATACCGTCAATTCGCGACGTTTGATCGCAGGAAAATCGGTGAACTCGAGTAATTCAATGGTAGATTTCATAAAAGTATAGAACCCAGTTGGTTTAAGAGCCAATTTTTATAGTACGTCTTAAAAGATAAGAAGGATGACTTTATACCTGCTGTCTTATTAATATATAACCATATTAAAGTTTATCTAATCAATAATATTTGATTATATCGCTTTTATTTGGCATTGATAAAGCGCTTATCAATGTATCGTTTGAGAGTCCAAACCCATCGACCTTGTAAACTATACTTACCCCAACTGCCGATGGCGTACTTATCGCCGCAAGAGAGTAAATATAACGTACGCTTTTTTGGTTGATAGCTTTGCAGGGGCTCATCTGCCAAATATGCCAATAGATTATCAGCTTCTACAATACCGCCAAACACGGCATGCACGCCAGAGTGCGCCATATCTTGATCAACACGCGTACATACATCGCCAACGGCAAATACGTTAGGGTGCGAGGTACTCTGCTGCACACGATTGACCGCTATAAACCCATTGTCTATGGTTGCAATATCGGTATGCGCTGTCCATGCTGATCCTGTGACACCAGTAGCAGCAATGACAGCATCAACTGGCAAAGACGTCTGTGATGATTGCTGTGAAGAATGCTCAAACGAGGAAGTTGATGATGAGTCTGACAGCAGCAACCGCCCTTCAGCAAAGCCGATGGCTCTTGCAAAAACGACTTCAATATCATGGCGTTTAAGCTGACCAATGACACGCTTTCTAAAACGATTATCAAATCCAGACAATAAATGCTCACCGCAGACCAAATAGGCTTGGTGACTGGGGTGAATCTGCTGCAATATAACCTGCGCTGCCATCACTAATTCCATCGCCGCAGCGCCAGCACCAACGATAGCCAGTCGGTAATGGGTTGTTTGCTTTGCCGCCGCAATGATTTGTTGCCACTGCCGCGCAAAGTAATGTAACGGCCTGATAGCAATAACACCTTTTGTATCGGAGGTCTGTTTATAAATATTCTCTTTATCAGTGCTTTCTTTATCAATGCCCTCTTTATCAGCGATTTCTTTGTCAAAACGATGACGCTTGTTGGTCTCTAACCAGTCTAGATTGGTGTCAGCGCCCGTATTTAAGGACAGCACGTCATAATCATAGTTATAATAACAACCATAGCCAGCACCGCATGGTTTGTTGCCACTGGTGATGACTGTGCGAGAAGTAGCATCCACTTTCACTATCGGACGTTGAACAAAGCGCACACCTGCTCGCAAACAAAGCGACTTTACATCAATACAGATATCATCGAGTTGATAATGTCCCGCCATCCAACCAGGCAACATACCTGAATAAATCGTCTGTGGCTGCTCTGTTATCAAAGTAACATCAGTATTGATAAATATTGCATCGTCTGCGCGCTCATTACTAAGGCGGCGTAACAAGCCAATATGAGCATGCCCCGCTCCTGCTAATAACAGTTTTTTCATAGCTGGTTTTTCATAGCTGGTTTTTCATAGCTGGGTTATCCATTCCTATAAGCCTATTATTTGAGCATTAGGTAACGATTTTGTTATAGAGCCGCTTACACAAAGCAGACAACTACACAAATACGTTTGACCGTATAGGGCTTTGCCGTTAAATTGGTCATAATATCTATTTGAATATATAAATTTATTAAATGATCTTTGAGGATAGCACGATGACGATAAGCACAATAATCAAGCCAACTTTACTAAGCCTTGGACTAGCGAGCATTATGGGCTGCGCCACTTCACCAACTGCCACCTCAGCCACAGTCAATCAACCAACCTCACAAACCGGCGATTCCTCAGCGACAGTTTATTACAATGGCAATATCATCACCATGGAGGGTGATAATCCACAAATGGCAGAAGCATTGGTCACTCAAGCGGGTAAAATCGCTTACGTTGGTACTCTAGATACTGCTCAATCAAAATATAACAACGCCGCACAAGTCAATTTGAACGACAAGACATTGCTACCAGGCTTTATCGATCCGCACAGCCATTTTGATATGGTGTCGAATACCATGGGACAAGTCAATTTAAACCCGCCTCCCGTTGGCAAAGTCGATAGCATCGATAAAATGCTAGCCGCACTAAAAGCCTATAAAAAAGACAATAATATCGCTGATGGCGAGTGGATATACGGTTGGGGTTATGACGAAAGCCAATTAACAGAACAGCACCATCCAACCAAGGGTGAAATCGATAAAGCCTTGCCTAATAACCCTGTTTACCTACAGCATACCAGTGGCCATATGGGCGTGGCGAACAGTAAAGGCCTAGCAGCAATGGAGGTCACTGCCGACAGTAAAAACCCAGAGGGCGGTAATATTGCACGCGTCAAAGGCTCTAGCGAACTCAATGGTCTGGTACAAGAAACCGCCATGTATCCTTTTGTGCGCCATATGCTCGAGGTATTAGAGCCCAATCAAGCCAAATTCTTTGAAAAAACGCAAGATTATTATGCCGAAAATGGTTTAACAACTGCTCATAATGGCTCCACAGCACGTAACACTATTGAGTTTTTCCAAAAGCAAGCCGATGCAGGTAAGCTTAAAATAGATTTGGTCGCGCTTGCGGGCGTCAGTGATTTAGATGAAAACTTAGCCGATAAAGATTTTGTGTGGAAGACCTATCAAAACGGCTTTAAAGTGCAAGGCACTAAAATCGTTGCCGATGGCTCGCCGCAAGGTAAAACCGCTTATTTTAGTCAACCTTATATTACCCCAGTGCCAGACTGTGAAAAGGACTGCCGCGGTCTACCTAGTGTCAGCCAAGATGCGCTCAATGAGATGTTTGTCAAAGCTTACGCCCGCGACAATCAATTATTTATTCATAATAACGGCGATGGCGCGACCGATATGATTATCAAAGCGCACGAATACGCGGTGAAGAAAACCGGTCAAGCCGCTGATAAGGATCGCCGCACTGTGCCTATCCATGCCCAATTTGCGCGTCCCGATCAGCTACAAGCTTTCAAAAAATATAATATGATGCCTTCGTTCTTTACCAATCATACGTATTTTTGGGGTGACGTCCATGTCGAAAATTTAGGCGAAAAACGCGCTAACTTCTCAAGCCCGATAGCCACTGCTGATAAAATGGGCCTGAAATACACCAATCATTCTGATGATACGGTGACGCCAGTTGACCCTTTATTTACCGTTTGGTCAGCGGTCAATCGTACGTCGCGTTCTGGCAAAATCATTGGTAAAGACCAACGTGCCAGCCCCTATCAAGCGTTAAAAGCCATTACCACCAACGCCGCTTATGAGTATTATGAAGAGGACAGCAAAGGCACCTTAACCCAAGGTAAATTGGCTGACTTGGTGATATTAGACGCCAATCCATTGACCATAGCACCGAATAAGCTAAAGGATATTAACGTGGTAACGACCATCAAAGAAGGCAAAACGATTTATCAGCGTCCAGCAAAATAAATAACGGACTCTATGTAGAGTCATATGACAGATAAATTATAAACTCTATAGTCGAATTCACCTGAGTTCGACTATAGTTGTCTTTAATGTTAGTTGTCTTTAATCTTTTTGAAATGGTTTTTTCAAAACCGTTTTTTCGCACTTTTTTATAAAAATCAACATTATCACTAATATTACTAGGAATCGCTTATGAGCACTGCTGAACAAATCACCTCATCTGACAATACCCATTATCTACATCATACTTTTTTTGAACCAAGTGACAATGAAACAGCTATTACGGCTACCTTACTCATCGTACATGGTATGGCGGAGCACAGCGGCCGCTATGCAGACTTTGCGCAGTTTTTAGCTGATAATGGTATCGCCGTAGCCACTTATGATCAGCTGGGTCATGGAAAGACCATTAAATCAGAAGATGACTTTGGATTTTTTGGCGAAGAGCATCCGGTACAGTCGTTATTAAAAGACGTCATCGTGATGGCAGACAGTTTAAAGGAGCGCCATCCAAATGTGCCGCATTTTGTGATGGGCCATTCTATGGGCTCGTTTATTGTACGCAACGTACTCAAACACCATGCACGCAACTTTACAGGTGCCATCCTAAT
The DNA here is from genome assembly GCF_052378235.1 of Psychrobacter sp. AOP3-A1-26. Taxonomy (NCBI): domain Bacteria; kingdom Pseudomonadati; phylum Pseudomonadota; class Gammaproteobacteria; order Moraxellales; family Moraxellaceae; genus Psychrobacter; species Psychrobacter sp. AOP3-A1-26. The sequence continues at coordinate 9,446 of NZ_JBQSXN010000032.1, read as the reverse complement.
GGGTACGGCAGACGCCAATCCATTGACCAAAGTATTGCTGCCCGTTAATAAACTATTGGCAAAAGCTGCGCCTAAAAAGCCAAATGCTTTATTTGCTAATGTGATGAATAAAGTACTTAACAGCAAACTTGATAATCGTATTTCTTCCTCACCGTTTGCTTGGATTAATGAAAACCCTGCTGCTATCGAAGCCTATGAAGCCGATCCATTGACCGGTTTTGATTTTACCAATAACGGCTTTATGACCTTGTTCACTCTAATGGAAGCGGGGTTGAATAAAAACTGGGCGACGACGATTGCTAAAGACTTTCCAATGTTATTGCTCAGTGGCGAAAATGACCCCATTGGTGATATGGGCCGTGGCATTCGCAAAATTGCCAGCCGTTTAGACAAACAACATTTTAATCAAGTATCTGTACAGCTCTACCCTCATATGCGCCATGAACCGCTGCATGAAAAAAACAACAAGGTAGTTTATCAAGATATCTTAGAGTGGCTTGATAGTAATACCTCTGACCATTAACACCTGCACTGATGTTCGTACTGAACTTGTTTGCTAAAAACCGCTAAATTAGCGACAATAATACGGCAGGCCATTTTTTAGTTTAGACGATATCAGTTAATTAATTATAATATTTATATTTACTTACCTCTCATTTATTTATTTTTTTCATCAATTTTAGGAGGTTTTATGTCATTACAACAAATCATCGAACAAGCCTTTGAAAGCCGCAATGAATATAGCCCCTCTACCATGCCGCCAGATATTCGTGATGCCATCGAGCAAGTGCTTGAGCAACTCGATAACGGTCGCTTACGTGTTGCGGAAAAAAAGGATGGCGAATGGGTCGTCAACCAGTGGGCAAAAAAAGCGGTATTACTATCGTTCCGTTTAAACGACAATTACGTACAAGCAGCTGGCGAACACCTGCAATTTTATGACAAAGTACCGACTAAGTTTGCTGACTGGACTGAAGCGCAATTTAAAGAAGCCGGCGTACGTGTTGTACCACCAGCTGTGGCTCGTAAAGGCTCATACATTGCAGCAGGCGCAGTATTGATGCCGTCGTATGTCAATATCGGTGCTTATATTGATCAAGGTGCCATGGTAGATACGTGGGCAACGGTTGGTTCGTGCGCTCAAATCGGTAAAAACGTCCATTTATCAGGTGGTGTTGGTATCGGCGGTGTTTTAGAGCCGCTACAAGCCAACCCGACGATTATCGAAGACAACTGCTTCATCGGCGCGCGCTCTGAAATCGTTGAAGGCGTTATCGTCGAAGAAGGTGCAGTCATCTCCATGGGTGTCTATATCGGCCAATCAACCCGTATTTATGACCGCGAAACAGGCGAAATTCATCGCGGCCGTGTACCAGCTGGTTCAGTCGTCGTTCCTGGTACTTTACCTTCAAAAGATGGCACCCATAGCTTGTATGCTGCTATTATTGTGAAAAAAGTTGATGCGCAAACGCGTGCGAAAACTGCAGTTAATGAGCTACTACGTTTAGACTAAACACTTCATAGTGACGCGAGGGCGTGTCTTCATTTTGAAAACATTGGGGACGCCCCCTAATCATGGTAAGAAAATAAGATGCTGGGGTTTATTCCAGCGTCTTTTTTGTCGCTTAATAGCAGCTTAATAACAGACATTACGTTATAATTCACTTTTTTATTTTCGCATCTTTTCGTATCGCTTAGCCTTCGCGCTATTCATACCATCACACTGTCTTTTATTTGATATATGCTTGTTCGCATTATCAATCTTCTAACTGTATTTGAAATATTATGAGTGAGTTATCTTTACGCAGCGCGGCCATTCCTGTCACTGACCCTGAAGCAGGGTTACGTTTGACTGAGATCTTTTATTCCCTACAAGGCGAAGCGCTTACCTCAGGCTTGCCGACGATATTTGTGCGCTTGACTGGTTGTCCGCTACGCTGTGTCTACTGCGATACTGAATATGCTTTTAGCGGTGGCGAGCGGCAGTCGCTTGAGACCATCATGGCAACCATCGCAAGTTTTCCCTGTAAGCGCATCTGCCTCACAGGTGGCGAACCTTTAGCACAGCCAAATGCTATCGAGTTGATGAAGCGTCTACTAAACGATGGTTATGAGATTTCGCTTGAAACGGCAGGCGCGCTCACGGTCGAAAACGTACCGACAGCGGTCAGTAAAGTCATGGATCTTAAAACCCCAAGCTCAGGTGAAGCCGATAAAAATCTTTGGTCGAATTTGGATTATTTGACTCAACATGACCAAATTAAATTTGTCATTATGAACCGCGAAGATTATGACTGGTCGAAGACAAAACTGATTGAGCATAATCTCAATGAATTGGTCGGTACAGTTTGGTTTTCACCGATGTTCAATGTCGCGGACGATATCGATGCAGATGCTAGTAAAGAGATGAGCATCTCCGATGTACCCGTACTGGCGCGTGAACTGGCTGAATGGATACTGGCCGATGCCCTACCGGTACGTTTTCAGTTGCAACTGCACAAAATCATTTGGGCGGATGCCAAGGGTAAATAAACAATCAAAACTCTAAAATAAAAAAATCAGATAGTCTGCACCAACCATTTGAAAAAACGAAACAAACAAATCGCAAGCTGACGGTAAGGACACAGGGATGGTCAAATTAATTTTATTGGGCTTATTGGCGGGCGCATTTTTTAGCTCCACCTTTATTTTAAATGAGCTCATGAGTGACGCCGGTGGTCATTGGTTTTGGTCAGCGAGCCTGCGCTACATTTTTATGTGGCTCATCATTACCGTCATTATCACCATGCAGCATGGCTTTGGTCGTATCAAAGAGTTGACGACTATTTTTCGGCAACACTGGGGCTTTTGGTGTGTCACCGGCAGTATCGGTTTTGGGGTATTTTATACCGGAATTTGTTATGCTGGTGACCATGTTGCAGGCTGGGTAGTCGCCGCGACCTTTATGTTTACCGTGGTTACCAGTTTATTGGTATTACTGGCATTTGGGCAACGCTTCGACAAAAAGTTCATTATTTATGCTTTTCTAGTCTTTATTGGGGTGGTATTGGTCAACCTCAGCGAGGGTTTACGTGCTTCTGCTCTAGCTGATGCCAATACTGTACCAATGAGAGATATGATACTATATGGTGCACTGCCTGCGCTGGTTGCTGCTTTTAGTTATCCAATCGGTAATCAGCTGGTTTGGCAAGTGTCTCACAACTCCCGTAAGCATAGCGCCGAGCAACAACAGGCGAGAGAAAATGCGGCTCATAAAAATGCTGCTCATAAAAACAGTATCGACGATCATAGCCAACCGCTCATATCAGAAGCTTACGATTTACCTGCCGCCAGCTATGATACAGCTAACACCAATGCTAACGACGTTAACAGTGAAACCAATGCAGCTATAGCTGAGCCGACATCCGCCTTACAAAACCTCATCGCTCGCATTCCTGCTATCGAAACCACACTACTGCAAAATGCCTTTAATAAAGTATGGCTCATGACCCTCGGTAGTTTGCCATTTTGGCTTATTTTAGGCGTGATAGTGCGCCCTGAGCAACCCGATACTGCCCAAATCTTTAACACCTTGCTAGTGGCTATACTGGCAGGGGTGGCAGCGACGAGTATATTCTTATATGCGCGTGAAAAAGCGGTTACTTCTAGTGAGGTGGCTGGGGTCGACTCTACCCAAGCCAGTGAGGTGATATTTGCGTTAATCGGTGGCATATTATTGCTTAATAATGCCGTACCTTCTGCCTTGGGATTGGTCGGTATCGGGCTGATTATGCTCGGGCTGATATTATTTGCGAAAGATGGTTGAGGCTAGCAGATAGCAATGATGAACAATTTTATCTTTCCTGATATTTTGCTATATCTCTTAGATATGGTTGGCGTCATTGCTTGCGCTATCGCCGGCACTTTGCTGGCGCAGCACAAAGGCTTTGATATTGCAGGCTGTATCTTGGTATCAATGGTCAACGCCATTGGTGGCGGTACACTACGTGACATGGCACTTGATCGCCATCCGCTATTTTGGATGACCGATCTCAACTATATTATCGTGATTACTGTCACCTCGCTTGTTTTACAGATATTCTTTCATCTGTACCATAAGATTGATAATGCGCTCAAACTCTTTGATGCCATTGGACTTGCGGCTTTCAGTGTTATTGGATTTAACGTCGCGCTGGCACAAGATATGTCACCAGTCATTGCTATGATGATGGCCGTTTGGACTGCCATTATTGGTGGGTTACTACGTGATATCATCTGCAATGAAATACCTTTATTGCTCCAGCGTGAGATTTATATTACCGCCAGTATTGTAGGATCGTTGACTTACCTAGTGCTCGATCACTGGGGTGTTGATACTGTTATTAATGAATTTATAATGCTGTTTGTCATTTTTACCGTGCGCATGTTGGCACTCAAATTTGACTGGCATCTTCCCTCCATACGCTTAGTGGATTAACAGGTGCCTAACCTCTTAGCTGCCTGAGCACATTTTCTATGTGAATCTTTATGATCAGTTTTATTAGCGTCGATGTTATTAGCGTCAGTGTCTATGCCTGGCTAAATGCCTGTTGTGTGACTTTATTTGGCCAATCTTTTGACATGTTATTCGCCTCACCTTTAAACGTTATGGCCTCCTCTAGCGTTGCTGTCTCTGTGAGTCCAGCTGTTGATACTGTGGTGCAGAGTCCACTCGTTCTAACGCCCGAGTTTGTGACGCGATTTGAGCCAACCTCGTTTATGTTTTGGCTTGAGATGTTTGGTATTTTTGCCTGTAGTGTCTCAGGAACCATTTTAGCCAAACATAAGAACTTTGATGTGTTTGGCTGTATTTTAGTGGCAATGATTGCCGCTATCAGTGGCCCTACCGCGCGTGATATTATTCTTGATCGCTATCCACTATTTTGGATGGTGAATATGAACTACTTACTTATTATTACGATCACTTCAGTTGGCTTTCAGATGTTTTGTAATCCAAAAGCACGACATGTGGACGGCTTATTAAAGCTGTTTGATGGCTTGGCGCTGGCTATTTTCACCTTAATCGGCATCCAAGTCGCACAAGAAATGGGCGCAAATATTCCTGTTTGTATCCTACTTGGGGTGTTGAATATTTTGTTTGGAACAGTCATTCGTGACATGCTATGTAATGAGATTCCATTGGTATTGCAGCGCGAGATTTATGTGACCGCAGCGATTCTTGGCGGGATATTATATTTTGTCATGGAAGGTATGGGTTTTACGCCTTGGATAAAAGAATCCGTGACGATGATTACTATTTTCGTCATCCGCATGTTAGCAGTACGCTATGATTGGCATTTTCCAGATATTAGTTTGATGAAGAAAAATCATATTTAAGATCGAATGTAAGCGTGCATTTTTATATTGAATTGGTACTACAATCGATAGTAAACACAACGTGTAAAATCAAAAAAAAGGGCGTCAATCATCAAGATTAACGCCCTTTTAAATCAATAATCATGAGCAATACTTTTAGGTCTCAGTAATAACCGCCAAATCCTTAACCATTAATTGCAGACTTTGTTTGCCATTCCATTCATTAATATCTAACTCAAATAGAATATGTACGTTTTCGGCGCGATAGTCCCAAGCGTTGCTATCAAAATTAAATTGAATGGCCTCAATCGGATACTGGACCTCAGGATAACGCAGCGACAGCTTAAGGTGCTTGTCTTTTAATACCTTAAAGCTTAGCACTTCAAATACGCCATCAAATATCGGTGGCGCAAAGCCATGACCCCAGATACTGGCATCGGCTAAATGCTCAGCGAACCATAAGCTAAAGTCACTCGCTTGTAATGGTCCATCGGTAAATTTTTGCTCAGCAAACACTTCATCATCCATTTGTGCCATGACTTCGTTAAATGCTGACACAAAACCCTCAAAGTTACGGCGTTTAATAGTCAAGCCAGCTGCCATGGCATGACCACCGAAATGGCTGATTAAATCAGGGTGCTGTTCGGCAACTTGTTCAATCGCATCACGAATATGCACCCCAGCGATAGAGCGAGCTGAGCCTTTAATCGCATCGTCGTCACCAGTACGCTCTGTATCTGCTGGGGCAAAGACGATACTCGGCAGATAATGGCTTTCTTTTAAACGTCCTGCGACGATACCGATAACGCCTTGATGCCAATCATCTTGATATAAAACGATACTACGATTGCGATCGTCAATTATCTTTTTTTCAGGCTTATTCTGGACAATAAGCTCACTACTTTCATCACTATCACTATCACTATCACTATCTGTATTAGTAGTAGCTAACGCCTGCACAATACTATCCGCTTGCGCTAGCATTTCGCCTTCTACGTGGCGACGAGTACGATTAAGCTGCTCAAGCTCTTGTGCCAGTCGTTGTGCGGTTGGCCAATCATCCGTTAATAAACACTCGATACCTATACGCATGTTATCCATACGCCCAGCGGCATTGATACGCGGTCCTAAGACAAAACCAAAGTCTTGCGCATGTAACTGCTTGGGGTCGCGTCCTGCCTGCTCAAGTAACGCTAATATTCCTAGCGAGCAGCGCCCTTGACGAATAGCTGCCAGTCCATGATGTACGAGAATACGATTGTTTTTATCGAGTACACCCACATCAGCAATCGTACCAAGTGCCACCAAATCCAAATACTGGCTGACTTGGACGGTAGACTTGCTTGCTTCACGGCGTAATTTTGCCAATCGACCGAGGACATAAAACGCTACTCCAACCCCTACTAAAGCCTTACTAGTAAAGTGGCAACCAAGCTGATTGGGATTGACCACAGCTTCAGCAGGTGGCGTTTCTTTAGTCGTGAGGTGATGGTCTGTAATAATGACGGTGATACCATCGGCTTGCGCGCGTGCCACACCTTCATGGCTTGAAATGCCATTGTCTACCGTGACAATCAAGTCAGGTCGATAGGTTTCGATACCCAATTCGACGATTTCTGGCGTCAAACCATAACCATATTTAAAGCGGTCAGGCACCAAGAAATCGACCACCGCGCCCATCGCTGTCAGTGCACGCATCATCAGCGCCGTACTGGTCGCCCCATCACAATCGAAGTCACCAACGATAAGAATACGTTGCCCTTCATCAATAGCAACGTCCAATAAAGGCACCGCTTCAGTGACACCCTGTAGCATCTCTGCCGGCAATAAACCGGACAGCTGAGTTTCAAGCTCATCAGGCTGCACGATTCCTCGACCCGCATATAGGCGAGCAAGGGTTAAGGATTGGGCGGCAAGCGGTTGCAACGCGGCGGGCAACTCGTCGATGCGAGTGCTGGTATAACGGGAGGTTAATTTTAGCATGCCAGTATTCTACTGACTTTGGTAAGCGGTCACAATGGTAATTTTTAATACTGCCGTATAAGGTTATCGATTGCTTACGGGCTCAGCATGACATAATTTATATTCAGGCGGGCTATTTACAAAAACGGTGCATAGCGACTGTATTTTTCTGCATTTTGCTACAAAGCAATGATTGTATGCCGCTTATAAATCCATAAAATAGATAACAACTGAGATATTCGCTATCTATTGGCCTATTTATATTTGAGACGTTATATCGTTTTTAATAAATTTGTTAACTTATAAGGAAACTTTATGAAAACCACGCCAGTCGCTGAAAAACTACCCAACACTATTGATCCTAATCTAGACCTCGAAAAAGTCAAAAAAGAATGTCTGGATCTGGTTAAAAAGCGCGCCAAGCTCTCAGCTGGTGTTGCTATCGTTCCTGTGCCATTTTTCGATGTGGCCGTTGATGCCGGTATGCTAACCATGCTGTTACCTGAAATCAGTGAACGCTTTGGGCTGTTGAAAGATCGTCAAGGCGCTGTTGATTTAGAGTCACGTGAAGTACATTGGGGTGCGCTAAAAGACCGTACTGTTGATTTTGCCGGTTTAATGGCGACACGTGGTATCGTTAAAAAAACGGTTCAAGGATTCGGTGGTCGTATCGCGGCCAAGCAGGTCACTAAATTTATTCCACTTGGCGGGCAATTGGTCGCGGCAACTATGGGTTATATGATTTTTAAGAAAATCGCCACTGACCATATCAACGAATGCTATAAACTGGCCAAAGACATTCAAACCAAACAGCATGGTAAAAATGTTTAAAACCATTCAATATTAGATAATGCCATTTATTCGAGACAGTCGTTTATTACTAGCCAGCTAAACATATTTGTCTTAGCTGGTTTTTTATGTTTACTGATACAGTCTGAGCCAATCATGGTTAATGGTGTCATTGATAGGCTTTACTGATAATATACCACTTGTTTGGCAAAAACATCTTTCGACTAGAGCCTGTCCTCATTTTGAAAATAGTGATAAAAATGAGATAAATAATAGCCAAACATAAACTTCAAAAATAAATAAAGACGTTAAAGGACTAACTTATGAAAAAACGCTTGGCTTCAACCATAATGCTTGCCACTTTTGCTTTAGCTGGATGCACAACCACTGGCGGTATGAATAATAATGCAGACAATGCGATAGGTACTGCAAATGAGATTGGCATGAATGTTTTTAAATCTGCCATCGACAATCAGTGCCGTAGCCAAATTGAAAAACAAAATGCTTGGCGTGTTGCGAGCGTGGCGATGACTGAAACGCAACAAGAGACTGTGAAGAGCAATGTTTGTGGCTGCGTTAGTGAGCAAGCGCCGCAGCAAGTCACTATCGTTGAACTGGGCAATGCCGCAATAGATGCACAATATCGCACACAGCTGGTCACCAGAGTCGTCGCCAAATCCCTACAAAGCTGCTATGCAAGTTTCGCTAAATAAAGCAGTCGGGGTAAAAAATTAGGCTCATTAAGTGGCGCTTAGGTTTGATTGAATTTAATATAGTTGTAAAATAAAAAAAGAAGGGTGCGTTATATATAACGCACCCTTCTTTATTATTGATTTCTTGCAGTATTTTCTACAATCGCATTAATCTAAACTGGTTTACAGTTTATTTGTAGTATGCGGCTTGGACATTAAAGATGCGGTAGGCGCTAACGTCTTATTATGGCGAAAGTACGTTGATTTACCATCAAGTATTTTACTTACCTCTTTGACTAAATCATGAATAATATCATCATAAACGCCATGATATAGCTCAGTTTCGAACGCCGTAAATGGATGCTTACGCGATGCTGAGCTGACCTCTGTCACCCCTTGCTTGGTATAAAAAATATCAACTCGACCATCGCTATTGAGTACACAATTTAATAGACCGCCTTCTAGCTCCATCTCTACACGCTCAGGCATAAAAATGTAGTCATCCACATTGATGAGCTTTTTTTCTACTTCTCGTTTAAAAAATGATTTGATATCAAACATAACTATAGTCACAACCTTAAAATTATAAAATACGTTAGCATGCCTGACTCTACGACCATTACTCAGCCTTGTTTACCTACTTAATAGAGCCTACTTTATTAGCTTATC
>NZ_JBQSXN010000031.1:0-33838 GCF_052378235.1 Psychrobacter sp. AOP3-A1-26 | reverse complement strand
ATTGCTTGGTATAAACTCTTATAACCACGCATAACTAAAAAAGCCCTGCTATTCGCAAGGCTTTTTCATTTACTTTAACCAACTTTCTTTATAAAGCTGTTGTTAGTTATACACCACGCTTGCTCATGATCATCTCATATATGAACAACAGGATAATCGCGCCGATTACTGAGAAGATAAGACCCGTGAAACCGCCATCAGCGTTGATACCGATCAGTCCAGCGATGAAACCACCAACTAGAGCACCGACGATACCCAGTACGATCGTCATTATCCAGCCCATAGGGTCGCTACCCGGCTTGATAGCACGTGCCAATAGCCCAGCGACCAAACCTACAATAATCATCCAAATAAAGCTCATTTTTTTCTCCTAATTTATTATCATTTATAATGTTTATTAATTTTGATTGTTCAGTTTTAAATCATCATTCTTATTAATAGATACATTGTAGGCGCAGCTCAGGCGTAAAGGTAAGCACTAAATGTTACCAGTGTATGAGCTATGTGAGGAAAAACACTGATTTGCTAATATGAAGGTAGGATAGGTAAATGAAAGGTTACAAAGGTAGCGGGGACGCTAACACGGTGCATTATTTATGGTTATTACCGATTAAATTGCTCATGGAAACTCGAGAGTAAAAAAGCGTAGCTTGTCTATAACGAAGCGACGCTTTTGGCTAAATTATGTGCTAAGCAGATGCTAGATAACAGGGCTACTGATTGCGCAGCGCAGTCAGTAGACGCTGATGAATACCTTCAAAGCCGCCATTAGACATAATCACAATCGCATCACCCGCTTTTGCTTGCGTGCTGATATGGTCAATAATCGCATCGACACTAGAGAGGACTTGTTGGTTGCCCAGATTCGCGTTTGTGCTACTAGCGCGCTCGATGACTTCTTTTAAGCCCCACTCTAAACCCGTAGGCTCATACCACAAAGTATGGTCAGCCAGTGCAGCAGATTCAGCCAAGCTATCTTGATGAACGCCCATTTTCATGGTGTTGCTGCGTGGCTCAATGATGGCCCAAATGCGTCTGTTTGCCAATTTCTTTTTGGCGCCATCGAGCGTGGTAGTAATAGCCGTCGGATGGTGGGCAAAATCGTCAAACACTAGAACGTCATTAACATCACCGATCAGCTCCATTCGGCGTTTGATACCAGCAAAGGCTGATAAGGCTGCACAAGCAGTTTTAACACTAACGCCAACGTCATAAGCGGCAGCGACAGCGACCAGCGCGTTATTAACATTATGGATGCCACTCATCGACCAATCTACGACGGCTGTGGCTTCTTTATCAGCCGAAAAGCTCACGGTAAACTGGCCACCGTCTTCGCTAATTAGTTCAGCTTGCCAATCACTACTATTTTTTGATTTACCATCATTTTCGGTAGCGCTCGTTGCTTCTTTATCAATAACAGCAGTACGCCAAATAGGGGTCCAAACGCCTTTGGCCAACGTATCTTCTAGGCTAATAGTGGCTGCTGGCATGATGATTTTACCAGTGCTTGGAATCATACGTACCATATGATGAAACTGGGTTTGGATGGCATTGAGGTCAGCAAAAATATCGGCGTGATCGAATTCAAGATTGTTCAAAATCGCTGTACGCGGGCGATAATGGACGAACTTTGAGCGTTTATCAAAAAATGCTGAGTCGTATTCATCAGCCTCAATGACAAAATAGCCCATCTTTTCTGAACTGTCATTGCCGGTCTTTTCTGCACCCAAATAACTGCTATGGGCAAACACTTGCTGCAAATGTTCATCGGTAGTGTCTACTAACGGTACTCCGCCAATCAAAAACCCTGCATCAATACCTGCATAATGCAATATCCAAGCAAGCATGGTTGTCGTTGTGGTCTTACCATGCGTACCTGCCACCGCGATGACGTGACGTGATTGCAGTACTTGCTCAGATAAAAATTGTGGCCCTGAGGTATAGCGCAGACCCGTATCGAGCATATACTCGATCACATCCATGCCACGCTTCATCGCATTGCCGACCACCACCAAATCGGGCGCTGGTTGCAAATGCTCTATGCGATAACCTTCCTCGATAGTCACGCCTGCATGTTCAAGTTGGGTGGACATAGGAGGATAAACATTGGCGTCTGAGCCAGTGACTGTATGTCCAAGGGCGCGCGCTAGTAATGCCAACGAGCCCATAAAAGTACCACAAATACCAAGAATATGAATATGCATAGACGTTCCGTACGGGAGTAAAGTAAAAGAATAAAAGTGCTAAGGTATCCATAACAATGACAGTATTAGCGTGATTCAATGTGTCACTCTTTTATTTTAAACCAACGATATGCTGTATAAAAAAGAGTCAATGGACACTGGTATATCAGTATGGCGCTCGTGCACGCGCTCATTGTAAAGTAAAGATTATAAGATGACCAATAAAAAACGCCTAATAAGTAGGCGTTGTTCAGCTCGTCAATTTGACTGGTTTAACGGTGTTTTATTTATCATTTGATAAATTCTACTGCCTACCTTGGGAGTGTAGATACTTTGCTATTTACGCGACAAGGTATAGTCATTGTCAGGTGTTTTATCTTCATCCATCATAACCAAGTGATTGTCTTTAATTTGATAGGTTTCGATATTTTTTTTCTCATAAACAATGGTGATCATGTCACTATCTTGGCGATAAACACCCGATTCGAGTAAAGGTGGCTGCGCAGGTTCAGCATTATGAAACACACTGGTCTTTAGGACAGAGCCATCGGCAAATAAATTTAAGGTAATATCAATATTATCACAAGATGCGCACGGCACCATACCGCCATAATCGCCCATTAATGTAGCCTGCAGCGTGCTATCGCTACTCGATGCTGAAATCATTGGCGCGCTATGTGTATTGTCGTTTGGATTGGCCGCTGCAATCAGGGATTGGCCCTCTTCGTTGTCAGTTTTATCCGCTAAATCTTTGGCCTTGTTGTTTAATCCAGCAGCCTCATCATTTTGCACCCCAGCATTCTGCGTACTGTTAATTGCTGCACTTTGGGTCATTTCATTATTGGTAGAGGAAGAGGCACTGTCACAGCTAGCGAGCAGTAGGCACACTGGCACCGCCAATAAGGAGCGCATACAGCGACTGATTACTGTGAGCGTTGTCGAAGAAGTAGACGGAAAATATATCATAGTATTACCAAAAACAATTTTTCAAAGTGTATGGCTAGGCGCTGTCTGTATTATGGATAACCTAAAGTTATAGTAAGAAATAATGAAAACAAGAATGACAAGCTTAACGATAATACGTAAACGGTGCGAGTCCGACTTCGTTAATTTATGTGATAGAAATAGGCGGGTCTTTCAGTAGCGTCGCGTTTAGGCACTGTAGTCATTGGCTATATGCGATTATAGTTATAGAAAACCACCCTTTATTCTAATAGGTTAAATAAAGCCTCTTGAGATATCAAAGCGTAAAAGTGACCAGAGAGGTTTTTAAATAGCCGTCTGCAATCCTAATATTTGACTGTTCAACAGGTCCTAAGCTTGACGGCTGTGTCTAGTAGGTCGCACGATACGCCATAATATCAATCCATGTACCACTAGCAGTCCACTAAAGAAGATCAAAGACTGCTCAGGGATACTGAGCCCCCAAAAAGTCCAATCGATAGATGCACACTCACCAGAACCGGCAAAAACTTCTTTTAATACTTGCTGCATGGGTAGGGTGTCGAGCCAGTAATCCAACCCTGGACCACAAGAAGGCACTTGGTCGGCTGGTAAATGCTGTAGCCAAACATGACGTCCCGCCACCACAGTCGCCCAGCCAATACCTGCTAAGCTTCCAAGCCATAATAGTAGTTTAATAGCCATTGACTTGGGGTTAAATAAAGCAGCGATTAAAGCAAAGCCGCCCATCACCATCAGCCCAATACGCTGAAAGACACATAGCGGACAAGGTGAAAAGCCCATATAGCGCTGCAAAAACAACAATGCAAAACTCATGCCTATCACGGCCATTATCACCAAAAATACTTGCAAATTGCGGTAAGTGGTCAGCTTTAGCATTGGGCGGTTACTCTTATAAAATGTTCATTGATGTATAGTAAAAGCAAATAAAGTGCTAACGATATTGTTGCAAGAAGTCCATAAAGTCTTCTGTTTCGGCTTGCTCAATATCAGCTTGTTGCAGTACCGATTTTTCTGCCAATACTTCATATTTGGCTTGGGTATTTGGACTCAGTGTTTGCTGCAATAAAGACTCGCGATGCTGCTGAGCTAAGGTAAAACCAAGCTGCCATAAGCTGCCTAAACGCTGACTATCAGAATTTACTTGGGCAGAAATAGTTGACTCAGAATGCCCTGCTTTCCCTTGCATTAAGGCAACTGCCGCACGGTAATCATTGCCACCATAATGGGCATCAAGTAGCGCGGCAAGTGGCTGCATATGCTCTAAATGTCGCAGCATCCAGCTCTCAAGTAGCTGCTCTTCGCCATTGCTTATGATGTGCAAGCCATCGAGGCGACCTTCATTTACCACACGCTCAAGATTGATGGCTAGGGTTTCTTCTTCCTCAGGTAGCAGGTCGGGTGAGTCGCTGAATAAACAATACAGCGCCATGACTTCTAAAAAGCAGGCGCTAGAGAGGCGAATACCGACGTCGCTATAAGGATCAAGATCGATGGCACGGAACTCGACATAGGCGATACCGCGACGCTCAAGCGCTTCAGTCGGTGTCTCTCCGCTCATCGCAATTTGTTTCGGACGAATGGGACTGTAGTATTCATTTTCTATCTGTAAAATATGATTGTTGATTTGGATAGGATTGCCATCCTCATCATCTAAACCGAGTTTCTCAAAGCTTTCATGCGGGGTTTGAATCGCGCGGCGTAAGCCATCGACATACTCTGGCAGATAGTTATAACGAATATCGAGGTGTTCTTGCACACTATTGGTATAGCCGAGCTTGCCCATACGCAGGCTGGTGGCGGCAGGCCTATAATAGGTAGAATCATTCATCAATTCTAAATCATGCTCACGCCCCGCTAAGAAACAAGGACAAACGCTAGGACTGGCACCCAGTAAATACAGTACCAAACTGGTCAAGCGCTTAAAGTTACGAATTAAGCCTAGGTATTTTTCATTTTTAAATTCTGTCAGCGTTTGGCTTTTTGCATCTGGCATTTCTGCTTGCCAGACTTCAAATAATCCGTCGCCAAACGATAAGTTATAATGCAAACCGGCGATTGCCTGCATGCGGCGACCATAACGGATGCTCAGACCACTACGGTATAGAGTCTTGAGTTTACCCGTATTAGAGCTGCCATAATCAGCCAGTGGAATATCTTCATCATTCGATGACAGCATACAAGGCATAGACAGCGGCCACATCAGCTCACCTTCAGGCATGGCTTGATAAACCAGCACATGCAACTGACGCAGCATGTTTAGCGTCTCTTTTGGTGAGGTTTTTGGGTCGGTAATCAGCTCAAGCAGACTTTCTGAATAATCAGTGGTGATAAAGGGGTGGGTGAGTTTTGAACCTAGTTTGGCTGGGTGAGGCGTTTGGGCCAAATAACCATCAGGCTTAACGCGCAGACCTTCTTTTTCGATACCGCGTAGCATGCCTGTTAAATGCTTGCTGTCAAACCAGTTAGGAATTTCAAAGTTAACAAAGCTGCTCGCAAAATTACTCATAATAGTCATCTATTGTTATTTGTTATGGCGGATCAAAACACCACTGGTGTTTGACCATAAAAGAGGTAGATATTGGATGAAGAATCCCGTCAGTTTAGCTCAAAGCTGCCCTGAAAACCACGGACAATTACAAATACGATAAGCTTTACAGGTGCTAATTTATCTAGATTTTAATGGTGGGTTTCAATCAAAATTTTTATAAATAGCGCGTTATTCTTCTTCTAGAAAACGGATAAAGCAAAAAGCATCTACCTACTAGATAGATGCCTGAAATAGACAGATGCTTCGAAAGTGCGACGTTAAGCTGTTTGTGATAGCTTTGGCTAACGACTAGGGCATCTCGATCAAAGGTCATACGAATCGCTAACTTAAATAGAGAATGACGAGCCGCAGCCGCACGTGGTGGTGGCGTTTGGATTGGTGACGATAAAGCGTGCGCCCTCCAGCCCTTCGGTGTAGTCAACGGTAGAGCCTTGTAGATACTGATAACTTAGCGAATCGACGACTAAGGTCACATCACCATTGTCAAAGTTAGCATCGTCCTCATTTAGATCATTGGCAAAGTTAAAACCATAAGAGAAGCCCGAACAGCCACCCCCAGTCACATAAACACGTAACATCAGGTCGCTATCGCCTTCTTCTTCACGCAGACGACGTACTTTTTGCGCCGCACTGTCGGTTAGATTCAAGACCGTTGGGTCTACTGGCTGGCTTGAGCTTGGGTTAAATTGGTTGGTTGATTCGTTCATATCTACCTCAGTTGCTAGGATCAAATGCGGTGGTCGTCCTGTTTGGGTTTGCAAAATACTTGCAAATAAAGATACGCACGGCGTTTGATTCGATTGGGTACTATTATTATGGCGGTGCTGTTATTACTATTAGCGCATTATAATCGGCACGTTGTACACGTTATAACTGGCACATTATAAATATCATATTTGTACCAGTACGACGATTTGTACCAGTACGACGGTTTGGTTGACGACTGGCACTTATCTAATAGCAGTATATCATAATGGGGGTATTGATTCGTTTGTCAAGAGTGACGCTGCGAGCTGAATTTGATGCGGTGATATTCGTTTTTATTGTCCCAATAAACACTTAGTTTTGAAATAGTTATTTAATCGTTTGCCTATGGGGCAAGCGTTTGAAATAATAGCCGCCAATTAACATGCCCTAACATGCCAGATGTGTGTTTTTCTTATTGCCTTATATTTTATATCACTGTTGAGATGAAGAAATTATATGATCGAATTTAAAGACGTTGGTGTTCGCCGTGATGGCCGCGAGTTGTTTGCAGAGGCAAGCTTCCAGCTACATCCGGGCCACAAAGTTGGTTTAACGGGCAATAACGGCACCGGCAAATCGACCTTATTTGCCTTATTACTAACGCAAATGGGCACGGGCGATACCGAGGTCACGCTCGATAAGGGTGAGGTGAGTATTCCTGATAGCTGGAATGTGGCACATATGGCGCAGGAAGTGGGCGCGAGTAAGCAGTCGGCGATTGATTATGTGCTCAGTGGTGATGAACAGTGGTACGAGATTAATGCAGCATTAAATGATTTGAGCAGCGTCAGTGATGAGCAGATTGGTGTGTTGCACCAACAATTTGATGAAATTGATGGTTATCGTACGCCGACCAAAGCCGCGCAAATTATGGCAGGGTTGGGTTTTAGCACCACTCAACACGAGCTGCCAGTAGAGGGGTTTTCGGGGGGGTGGCGTATGCGTCTAAACCTCGCCAAAACCTTGATGAGCCGTGCAGACTTGATGTTACTCGATGAGCCGACCAACCATTTGGATTTGGATGCGATTTTATGGCTTGAGACGTGGATTAATGCGTTTACTGGTCTGGTGATTGTTATCTCGCATGACCAAGCCTTTTTAGATGCCACAGTCGGTCATATTTTGCATGTCGAACAACAAAAAATTACCCTCTATACGGGTAATTATCAGCAGTTTATTCGTACCCGTCACGAGCGTATGGCGCAGCAACAACAAGCGTTTGAGAAGCAAGAAGCCACCAAGGCGCATTTGGATGACTTTATTCGTCGTTTCCGTGCCAAAGCCAGTAAAGCCAAACAAGCACAGAGCCGTATCAAGCAGCTTGAGCGCATGGCTGAGCTGTCCCCGATGATGGCCGACAATCCGTTCTCATTCCGATTTTATGAGCCGGCAAATATGAGCTCGCCATTGATTGAGCTGACCCAAGCAGATATTGGTTACACCGATACGCCACTATTGCATAACGCCAATGTCCAAGTCACTCCAGATACGCGTCTTGGCTTGCTGGGTATGAATGGTGCGGGTAAATCGACGTTGATTAAAGCCTTAGTCGGCGAGCTTGGCATATTAACAGGGGCGTATCGTGTGTCTGATACGTTAAAATTAGGCTATTTTAACCAGCATCAAATGGATATCCTAGATGCCAAAGCAACTCCTATCGAGATGCTGCGTCGCCTAGCCGGCAAGACTTCTGATGCTGAGCTACGCTCGTTTTTGGGCAGTTTTGACTTTCGCGGCGACCGCATCGACACGCCAAGCGAGCTGTTTTCTGGTGGTGAGCGTGCGCGTTTAACCTTGGCATTAATCGTTTGGCAGCGTCCGAACGTCCTCGTCCTCGATGAGCCAACCAACCATTTAGACTTACAAATGCGCCAAGCGTTAACTATTGCCTTGCAAGGGTTTGAAGGGGCAGTGGTGCTGGTATCGCATGATCGTGAGCTGATTGCCAACGTCTGTGATGAGCTGTATCTGGTACATGACGGTATAATCGAAGAGTTTGATGGTGACATTAGCGACTACGGCAAGTGGCTGGCTGAAAAACGTAAGCAAGAGAATGCCCAAGACAAAAATCCAGGTAAGAAAAAAAGTAAAAAGGAGAGTAAGAAGTTTGTTTCACGTGAAACAAAGGATAGCTCAGCCTCTAATACAGCAGATACCAATAAAAAATCAGACCTATCTTCAAATACTGCAGCGTCGAAAAAGAGCGCATCGGCTCGGCCTGCGCTTAGTAAAGAAGAGCAACGCAAGTTTGCCGCTGAACAACGCAAATTAACCGCACCGTTTCGCCGCGCTATTGACGATACAGAGAAGGCGTTGGCTACCATTGATAAAAAGCTGCTAGCGCTTGAAGAAAAGCTTGCCAACACTGAGCTTTATGAAGAAAGTCGTAAGTCCGACTTGATCGTATTACTCAACGAGCAGACGGCACTACAGCAGCAGCACGGTGATAATGAAGAGAAGTTATTACTATCGATGACGACATTAGAAGAAATGGAAGCTGGATTGGAGTAACAAGCTTTAGATTGTTTAAATTATAGTCGATGAATAATTAAACTAGTGTAGCTGTATTAATGTGCTACTGGTATAAATTTTTCTGGCGTGCTGCATACGCAGAGGCTGCGCAAAATTCATCCCAATAGCACTGTAGTTATTCTAAGTTTTTTTGAATCTATTAAACAGTCTTTAGCTTGAAAAATAGACATAAAAAAGGGAGAGCGTTGGCTCTCCCTTTTTTATTACATTGGTTTTTATTGTATTGGTTCTTATACCATTCACAAAAATTAGCGTAGCAAGGAAAACGAGTGCAAGTGCTACACATTGTAGACTAAACGAATATGACACAGCTAATCGTACTTTTTGGGTTTGGTATTATTCCCTACGGTATTTACCATCACCATAAGAGAGTATTTCCATCGTGGTCGTACACAGTTGACAGTTTATTTGACCTGCAGCGGCTTTCGATAAATCAAGGATACGGCCTCGAATAAAAGGCCCTCTATCGGTAATTTTTACGATTACGCTCTGCTTAGTCTTCTGGTTAGTCACTTGTACCTTCGTCCCAAACGGCAGCGTTTTATGTGCAGCAGTCAGGGAATTCATATTGAAGATACTACCACTAGCGGTACGTTTACCGTGAAACTTATTACCATAATAACTGGTGTTTCCAGCAAAAGCCGTGGTCGTAATTAGTAGTGATAAGGTGATAACTAAAGACTTGATTAAATAGGACATTCAATACCTTTGAGCAATTTATAAAATAGACAGATACGCTTGCCTACGCTATCCATACTCCCTATGAGTACAAATAATAAAGGCATCTTACAAGAAATAGCTTGTTATATCCTTTCTGTTATGTAAAAGAACTGATAAGGTCAAACGACTGTTTTTAAAGACAAAAATGTATCTGTTAATGCTGAGTAATCACATAATAATTATTCAGAACCTGCCTAATACATAAGTTTAAGCGGATGCAAGTATGGTTACAACCGCTACTGTTACAGTGTGGCAGCACTCCTGTTAATATTTATATAACGCGGTGTAATCTTTTTATTGTTATCATTGTTAGTAATTTATGACGAAATAGTTAGTCAAAGCAGCGTAAAATTTATACCAACCGTCAGTGATGTATCGATACTATTGTTCACTGACTATATGGCTGTTCACTGACTATATGTCGTAGCCGAATAAAATTTTAGATTCTATGCTTTAAAATGGGCATACCAATATTGTTAACATGCTTTTATTTTGGAGAAAAATAACATGGCAGAAAAAAACTACTATGACATTTTAGGAGTCAAAAAAGACGCCTCAGACGCCGATATTAAAAAAAGATACCGTAAGCTGGTGCGCCAATATCATCCTGATGTCAGTGACGATCCAGACGCTGACAATAAAATCGCTGAAATTAATAACGCTTACGAAACCATCAGAGATAAGGACAAGCGCGCTGAATACGACGCCATGCTAAACAATCCGTTTGCAGGTCAAGGCGGCACTGGCGGTTTTGGTGGACAAGCAGGTGCTGGGCAAGGCGGTTTTCGTTGGGAAGATATCAAAGATCAGTTTGGTGACGGTGAAGCCTATGGCGATGGTGGCTTTCGCTTCGATGATATTTTTTCGGCATTTGGACGCGGCGCGCGCGGTTCAGCCAATGGGCAGGCAGGCGGTCGCTCTCAAAATAGCGGCTTTGATCAGTTTGGCGGCGGCTTTGGCGCGAACAGTAAAGGTCAAGATCAACATGCAGAAATCACCGTCGATTTGGCATCGGTTTATAGCGGTGATGACTACAGTATCAAGTTAAACGTTCCGGTACGTCAGCCTAACGGCAATGTTGATTACGAGAATAAGACCCTTAAAATTAAGATTCCGAAAGGCATTACCGATGGCAAACAAATTCGTCTCACTGGACAAGGTGCGGCTGGTAGCGGTGGTGGTAAAAATGGCGATTTGTTTTTGAAAGTTAAAATTCGTCATACGGCCAATATTCGTATCGAAGGTGCTGATGTCTATCAAACCGTCAATATAACGCCATGGGAAGCAGCGTTGGGTGAGAAAATCAACGTCAGTACACCAGCGGGCACATTGGGTGTGACCATTCCTAAAAACAGCAAATCTGGCAGCAACTTACGCTTAAAAGGTAAGGGTATCCCCGCCAAGCAAGCGGGTGATTTATACCTATCCTTGAATATCGTCAATCCTAATATCGATAGCGAAGCCGCTACCCAAGCTTATGAGCAGTTAAAACAAGCCTTTGCTGATACTAAGGTTGCACGTTAAATGATGACCGTAGTACCCGACATTTAACAACGTAATAGAGATGCAGACGATAACGATAAAATAAAGAGAAAACGAGGATAATCGCTATGAAACACTCGCCTGAATTTACCGATATTATCATGAGCTTAGATGAACTAGTATCCGCCTGTGGTCAAGAGCGCCAATGGATTATCGAGCTAATTGAAGAAAATATCATTGAATATGATGTGCCTGAGCGCGAACAGTTCACTGGTTATCAGCTCACGATCGTGCGCCGTGCCACACGCCTTAGCCGCGACTTTGAAGCCAGCGTGCCAGCGATTGGTTTGATACTTGAGTTGCTGGATGAAGTCGAACAGTTACGCCAGCTAAAACGTCAAATAGATAGTCAGACGCCCGTCATCGAAGTAGAGATAGAAAATCTAAAGTAGTTAATTGGCCGTACTCAAGCGCATAAAAAAAGGGTCTCTGAAATGAGACCCTTTATTGTTTACAACACTTTGTTTATAGCACTTTTTTATAAAGGACTAACGCGCATACTTTGGATCAGCCGCTGCGGTAAATAACACGTCCGTTGATGAGTTCAAGGCGGTTTCTGCCGAGTCTTGTATTACCCCGATGATAAAGCCAATCGCAACCACCTGCATGGCAATGTCGTTTGGAATACTAAATAGGCTGGCGGCCAGTGGAATCAATAATAATGAACCACCCGCGACACCAGAAGCACCGCAAGCACTAATGGTGGCGACCAGACTCAATAGCAGCGCTGATGCAAAGGTTACCTCGATACCGAGCGTATGCGCCGCCGCGAGGGTTAAGACGTTAATGGTAATCGCCGCCCCTGCCATATTAATGGTTGCACCCAGTGGAATGGTCACCGAGTAAGTATCTTCGTGTAACCCTAATTTACGCGCAAGGTTCATATTGACTGGAATATTAGCTGCCGAACTACGGGTAAAGAATGCCGTGATTCCTGACTCACGTAGGCAAGTAAAGACCAGCGGATATGGGTTTTTGCCCGTCTTAACAAGGACGATAAGAGGGTTGGCAACCAGAGCAATAAACAGCATACAACCGACCAATATCAACAAAATACGCGCATAACCGGCTAAAGAAGCAAAGCCGGTCTCAGCGACTGTATTGGCAACCAAGCCCAAGATACCGAAAGGCGCTAGTGCAATGACCCATTTGACCACTTGTGAGATGGCTTCTGCGAAATCACCGACGACGGTACGAGCAGTGTCGCTGGCTTGACGTAGGGCAAAACCGATAATGATTGCCCATGCTAAAATACCAATATAGTTGGCCTCAGCGATAGCACTCACCGGGTTTGCCACTAGATTCATCAGTAGGTTGGTTAATACTTCTCTGAGATTGGCGGGTGGTACTTGTTCAATATTGGCATTAACCAATACCAAATCCGTTGGGAATAAAAAGCTTGCCCCAACCGCGGTCAGAGCCGCCAAAAAAGTGCCGAACATATACATGATGAGCACGGGTTTGACATAAACTTCATTGCCACTGCGGTGTTGGCTAATGGCTGCCATGACCAAGATAAACACTAATATCGGAGCAACGGCTTTTAGCGCGCCGACAAATAGCGTTCCTAGTAACCCTAACGCAATACCGACACTTGGTGCTAGCCAGCCAATTAAAACGCCCAATACCAAACCAATAATAATGAGCGGTACCAGCCCTATACGCTGATACATCGCAATCAATGAACGCATCTATACACCTTCGAGTTAGTTGATAAATAAGAAATACATAAAGCAAATGAAAAATTAATCGAAAGATGGTAGCATTTTTTTTAATTAAGCGCATGCCTTTAAGCCACACCTAGCTGGGCTTATAGCGCCAAAATAAGAGTAGCATTAAGGAAGTTAAAGAGTTTTTAAGTGCGAGAAGTGGTGGGGTTTTATTGATTAAACTTTAAAATGGCTCAGCTCGTAGCCCAATTGCTGATAGGCTTTATATTTGTGACGACCTTCTTGCACGCTAGTGGCGTCAGGCTTTATCAGCTCAAGTACCCGAGTAGGTTGAGCGTTATTGGTTGTCGCCATAAAAGCATTCACTGGATGTATCGTAGTATTAAGGACGATTCCTTTAAAATTGGCGGGCATATAGGTGCTAAGCAATACGGGTGCTAACGCCTCGTTATTGACCATATCAACAACATCAGTATCAGCGCCCTCTATATCAGAACCCAAAAGGCGTTGATGCGGTATAAAGCTTGCCGCCTCTTGTGCCCATAGCGCCTCATCAAGCGTCGATAACAATTCATCATTACTATCGGTAAGAATCAGTAAAGACTGACTACTTTTATTGAGCGCCGTTTGGGTCAGCTGACAAATAAAGCCCAAGAAATCTTGGGCTTTATTCTCACTTAAAATATAAAAGCTAATGTTCATAAACTGATTTTCATTAATTAGTTTTCATAAATTGGTTTTCATTAACTCATTATGCCATGCCAGCGCTGTTTTTTAGATATTGCATAAATAGCGGTACAGGACGACCAGTGGCGGCTTTGTCTTTGCCTGAATTCCATGCCGTACCAGCGATGTCTAAATGTGCCCATGCTTGACCTTCTTCGACGAAACGCGACAAGAAACAGGCAGCAGTGACAGCGCCAGCACCTTTACCACCGATGTTTTGCATATCCGCGATAGGCGAGTCGAGCTGTGCTTGATACTCGTCATCTATTGGCATGTGCCAGATGAGGTCACCCGATAAGTTACTGGCATTTTCTAAATTAAACAACACATCTTCGTCATTACTAAAGACCGCTGAACGTACGTGACCTAGAGCAACCACACAAGCACCAGTCAAGGTGGCGACATCGATGATGGCTTTTGGTTGATAGCGTTGTACATAGCATAAAGTATCTGCCAATACCAAACGGCCTTCGGCGTCGGTATTTAGAATCTCGACCGATTTGCCGTTCATGGCTTTGACGATATCACCTGGACGGGTGGCATCACCTGATGGCATGTTCTCAGCACAAGCTAGGGCACCAACGACGTTGATTGGCAGACGTGCTTCACACAAGGCTTTAATCGTACCCAGTACCGAAGCTGACCCGCCCATGTCGAACTTCATTTCATCCATGGCCGCACCAGGCTTGATAGAAATACCGCCTGAATCAAAGGTCACGCCTTTACCGACTAATACGATAGGAGCATCGTCGTTTGTCGATTGAGAGTTGCCTTTTTTATCAGACTTTTTATCAGAAGCTTTACTTGGTAGCTTCTCTGCCAGTGCTTTTAGTCCACCCGTTACTTTTGCGCTGTTGCTTGTGGCTTTGCCAGAGTCAGCATTGGCGCTGAAATTAGATTTACCGCGATATTCCATCAGCACGAGCTTACCTTCTTTGGTAGAGCCTTGTGCAACGGCTAAAAAGCATTCCATGCCCAGTGCTGACATCTCATCTTCACCCAATACCGTAACTTTTAATAAATCAGGATAAGTTTTGGCAAGCTCTTGTGCTTGTTCTGCCATGTAAGCGGGGAAGCAAATATTCCCCGGCTCATTGGCCACATTGCGTGTTAGGCTTTGACCAGCGAAAACTGCCTGGGTAAATTCTAATGAAGCTTGCAACGATTTGTCGGCGAGTAAATAGATATCCGTCAATACAGGGGTTTGTTGCTCAGATTTATACTTATCAAAACGATAGCTTGCCGCCAATAAGTTAAGCGCAAACTGACCAAACTGGTTTTCTTCTAAGGCATCGCCTAAAGCGACAGTAATAGAGTCAACACGTTTTTGCGTGCTTTGATAAACTGTATTGGCGATTTTTTGCAATACGCTATGGCTCAGTTTATCAAGGCTACCAACGCCGACCAATAATAATTGGACTGGGTTTTCTTTGGTGGTTTTCTTATCACCGGCTAATGCATAATCAGCCACAGTCTCACAGGCTTTACCATTAAAGTGTGATACTTCAATCAATTGCTCAATGCGCGTTTGATAGTCGCTCAGCTCTAACTCAGCCAAGATGTTTTTTTGATCGTCGACTAAAACGACCAGACAGGCCGCGTCTTTACTTTTGGCTTCTTTTTTAAGTATTTTTTGTGTATGAGTCTTTGGAAGATTTTGGGTTAATTTAATATTCATATAATGATCCTTATTAGAGTTATAAAAATGGCAGATATTATTAATTTAGTTGTACTTTTTAAAATACTATTTTTTAAATGACTGGGTTTTTAAATGGTTTGGCTTATTGAGCCAGCACAATAGTGTAGCATATTGCGAGGCCAGTGCGCAGTGCGCAAGGCTTAGGTAATATGTTCAAATTACTTGGCTATGCTAATTCAGGCTGATGTTGCTGAGTTATCAGTTTAGCAACTAATATGGGAGACACAGGGCCACTGATACGAAGGGCAAACAAAGCTTTCTAAAGTACATAAAGTAAAAGTGTAGTCAGCAAGATGAGCGCAATGTTTTCAAACACATTTCACAGCCATTTTAGAGCAAAATATGCTAGGATTAGCGGTTATCTTTATCGCTGATATTTATAGGGTATAGCTAATAAATGACGCAGGAACTTTTACGTTTATGTACGTTGGTGGTCATTGTTCTTACGGCTGTTTAAGTATAGCCCGTCCTAAATAAAATAAGTGCAAATATTATCACGTGCTACTGGCATAAGTTTTCCTTGCTTGTAGTGCCTGCGCAGACAGAGGCGCCGCAAAACTTATGCCACACGGCCTCTGTTTTATAGTGAATAAACTATATTTGTATGAATAGCCCGATGTCTTTATTACCCAGTTATTACCATTGAATTGTCGTCATTAGCTCTGTCTTTAGTCTGACAATCAAGCGGTGATGAACCCTGCGACTACCAACCTTTTTTTAAGAGTGCCTATTGTGATATTACGCCGCTACATGACCCAACAAGTTGCCTCAACGACCGCATTGGTTTTGGGGTTTTTAGTGGTGATGATGCTGGGCGGCCGTTTGATACGTTATTTTGGTATTGCAGCGGAAGGCAATCTAGATATCAGCTTATTATTTACCATCATTGGTTATAATTTGCCGTACTTTTTAGAATTGATTTTGCCATTGGCTTTTTTTATTGCCTTGATGTTGGTGTTTGGGCGCCTGTATGTCGATCAAGAAATGGCAGTCATCAACGCCAGCGGTATATCGCGTGGCAAGCTTGCCCGTTTGATGACGCCACTGATATTAGCGCTGTTTGTCGGAGAGGCGGCTTTATCCATCGTTGGGAAACCGTGGGGTGTACGTTCATCCGAAAGTATTTGGCAGCAGCAAGCATTGACCAGCGCCTTTGATTTAATTCGTCCCAATCAGTTTATCAGTAGTGGCAACTATCATTTGTATGTGGGTAGCTTGAGTGATGATAAAAAACAACTACAAGATGTGATACTTATTCAATCTGAGCCAAACAAAAAAGGTAGCACCTCTAAAGATAACGCCGCTAAAAATGATGGTGTCGATGTAAAAAACAACATCGATCCACAAACTGCTGAGCAATTAAATATCCCAGAGCTACCAAAAGCGCTAATAGATACGAATATTAGTAAAGACACCATTACGCTGGCCAATCGTGCTCAGCAAGTAGAGACGGGCAGTAGCGGCGTGACCCAGTTGG
This sequence comes from Psychrobacter sp. AOP3-A1-26, assembly GCF_052378235.1. NCBI lineage: Bacteria > Pseudomonadati > Pseudomonadota > Gammaproteobacteria > Moraxellales > Moraxellaceae > Psychrobacter > Psychrobacter sp. AOP3-A1-26. The sequence continues at coordinate 17,028 of NZ_JBQSXN010000031.1, read as the reverse complement.
ATTTATTTCAAGGGCGACGTTATGAAGTCGGTGCAGGTAGCCTGAAGTACAATCAAGTGGGCTTTGATCGTTACCGGATTACTTTGACCGAACCATCCAAAGAAGTCATTACGGAAACCAATATCGAAACGCAAGCGATTGGTCCGTTATGGCAAGCAGCAACAGGCAATGCGCCGTTAAATAGTGAAAATACGCTACGAGCCACACAAGCCGAATTGGGCTATCGTTTGGCACTACCGTGGCTGATGATTATCGCGCCTATGCTGGCAGTGCCACTGGCGCAAGTACGCCCGCGTCAAGGTCGCTGGTTGCGGCTATTTCCTTCTATCTTATTATTTGTCAGCTGTGCGCTAGGCATTATTTCACTCAAAAATGCCGTGAGTAAGGGCAGTGTGAGCGTTTGGGCCTATGCGTGGTTGGTGTTAGGGTTTATGGCCTTGGCACTTTATATGAATTGGGGCAGCCGCGTGCAGCATCGATTGCGTTTTCGCAAACCAGAGCATGAACCTTTAGCGGTGGCTAATAATCAAAACAATACTGACAATCAAAGCAATGGCTCACAAGGAGGGCAATCTTAATGCGTTCCTTATTTGCCAAGTCCCCAAAGCCGATACAGCTGGCCGCAAAACCTACCAACCTAAAAGTGCTTAGTCGCTATGTGAAACTCAATGCTTTATTAGCGATTATTGCTGCAGTCATTGGTTTATGGGCACTGCAACTTATTTTCTCTTATTTATCAGAGCTGGACTCACTAGATGATAGCTATACGATGGGTGAGGCGATTAAGTATATCTTTTATCGTTCACCGTATTTTTTAGAGCAATTTATCCCAACGGGCGCGCTCCTTGGGGCAGTGGTTGGTTTGGGCCTGCTCGCCAATAACAGCGAGTTGGTCGTGATGCGCGCCGCTGGAGTTAGCGTCTATCGTATCGTCGGCTGGGTATTGCAGCCAGCTTTAATTTTTGTCCTGTTGGCATTGATGGTTAATCAGTTTGTGTTGCCGCATTCCAATCAATTGGCAAAAGAGATTAACGATGAGGATAACAGCTCGTTGGTGACATCGGTACGCGGTTATTGGACCGTGCAGCCACGCTTTGTAGAGTCAAACGATGGCAGTACAAAACCAGATGGCAGCGATATCTTATATATCGATTATGCCGATGTTCAAGGCAATATCGGTCAGGTAAAGCGTTGGCACTTAGATAACAAGGGTAGCTTGCAAACTGCCGTTCATGCTGAGGGCGGCCAATATATCGGGCGCGAGCCTATTAATACTGCCAGTAGCAAACTGAGCGAACAATATCGTTACGAATGGCAGCTGAATAATATGACCGAGCTTACTATCAATCAAGGTTTTGAAAGTAGCCAAGCCATCTCACCGTCAGATACCTTAAGTCTGCCCTTTGCCCCTGAGTCAGTGTATTTGCTCACTCGTGAGGCGGATGATTTATCATTGACCCAGTTGTATGAGCATCGTCAGTTTATGCGCCAACAAAGTACCCGTTCTTTAGGTCATGAGCTGGCATTTTGGCAAAAGCTGTTATCGCCATTGTCTATCTTATCACTGGTGATTGTTGCTTGTTCATTCGTCTTTGGCTCGCTGCGTACGCATAGCTTGGGTTTACGTATCGTAGTGGCCTTATTATTTGGCTTGTTGTTTAGCTACGTCCAGGATTTAGTTGGTTTTGTCTCGCTGGCAACTGGGTTTTCACCGTTATTAATGGTCATATTACCGATTATCGCCAGTGCGATATTGGGTGGCTATTTATTAAAACGACAAATGTAAAAAAGTAGCTAAGCACAAAAAAGCCCACCAAAACGATAATGTCTTAGTGGGCTTTTTTGTGCTTAGCTTTTAAAAACTTAAGGTTTCAAAAAGCTATTCTTTGGTCGCCATGGTAATGGTATAAGTCTTGCCTTGTTTGACCTTTTCGCTATTGCCAAACACTTCGGTAAACGAGCGTTTCATAAACTGACGTAAGCCATTAATCGTTACCACATAAAAACGGCCCCCTTGACGCATACGTGCATAGGCATCGAGGAAGTATAAATAGTGCTGCTCTTTACCCACTTTGGCTGGCAAGTTCGACATCACAAGACTAAAGTCTTTGTCCTTTGCTACCTGATTAAAGCCGTTGGATAAATGTACATCGACATTTTTTAGACCATTTTTTTCACAATTAAGACGCGCATATTCTACTGCCATAAAGTCTTTATCAATCAAAGTATGTCGGCCATTCGGACATTCACGCGCCGCCGTCATACCGAGCACGCCATAACCACAGCCTAAATCTATCGAGTCATCATCGGCTTGAAAGTCCACATAATCAAGTAGCATCAGGCTACCATCGTCAAGCTTTTGCGGTGAAAAAATACCCCACGTGGTGGCAAAATCAAATGGTTTGCCAAGTACATCTTCACGAAAGTTAATGTCTTCGCGCCAATGTTGCGCTTTTTCTAATAGGTCAGCAGGGGGTCTATGGCTCATGGGGTTCTCGGATAATGGATAAGTAATAGGGGGTGCATCGCCCAATCAGACAGTGTGCACATCATGACGAGTATTGTAACGAGAAAAGGGCAGGTTTGCAGCTACCGATTGCTAGAATTGTATCGTGGGGAAGAGTGGTTGTGGTCAGGAGTAGAGATTTATTTACCTTTGAGTGCTATGTTGCAGCGTATTAGAAAGATTCATTTACGCATTTATGTCTTAAAGCTATAGCATACTTATGGAAGCTATGGAATACTAAGAAAGCTAACGCACTGGTCAACTATTTATTATAGTTTGTTATAGTAACTTCCCATTATCCTGGGAAGCATACCAGCTTACTAAGCTTAAATTTATATCAAACCCAAAAATTACGATTAGCTATGTCAAACTCGTTTAGTCTACAGCTCGTAACACTTGCACTTGTTTTCCTTGCTACTCTAATTTTTGTGAATGGTATTACTAAGCTTTCATTAAAAAGAAAGGATGCTAAAAAATGAAGTCTAGAATTAAAACTAAAACAAACCCAGCACAAGAAGTGTTTATTCATATCGTACACAGCAGACGGCTAAAGCCTCTTAAGAAGCAACCTGCTGTGAAGTGTGTTGAAGCGGTAAAAACCATCGACAAAGCTTATCTTGCTGAGCTATCAGGATCTGATGAATATGTGTCTATCGCCTTTTGCTATCAAAATTATAATGAAGACACCAATCCACGTCTTAGTGCCAACGAAAGCTGTGCTGTTATTAGTGTCGAAAAAGCCAAAGAGCTATTGCATACTGAAGAGCTGGCTGAAGAGGCACTGAGCGCCGTTAGTATTATTTTGTTTAGCGCTGTATCGCAGACGTTTGGTGGTTTCCTAACAGATGGTGAAACCAGTAAGCGTTATGTGCTGTCAAAAGGCACAGAATATGCAGGCTTGTCATCATTATCACTATAAAAATGTGAATCAGCAATGAGGCCGATTGTCTTAAATATAAATAATACCAAACCCAAAAAGTACGATTAGCCGTGTCACACTCGTTTTCCTTGCTACTCTAATTTTTGTGAATGGTATAAGATGACGTTTTTAATAGTTATAAAAAAGCGGCAGTATTAATAATACTGCCGCTTTTACTTTGGTTCAGGTGTAATATAGTCAGTGAGAAGTAATATCGCTACATCACGTACTGCAGGTACCGTTTTTTCTTGCTTGCTGTGCCTACGCAGACAGAGGCTGCAAAAAAACTATACCCGCAGTATCGTAGTGTTTTTAAAGTATTTTAACTATAGATGTTTTTTATTTCCAGTGAGGTAGTTCTCGAGTGTGGTGATTCTCGCGCACTAACAACTTAACCCCTTGGATGGTGTTCTGCATGCAATTTTTGCAATCTCGCTGTCGCTACGTGGGTATAAATCTGTGTCGTCGATAAATCGCTATGGCCAAGTAATAGCTGCACACTACGTAAATCTGCGCCATGATTGAGTAGATGCGTGGCAAAAGCATGACGCAGGGTATGCGGCGACAATTCTTTATCAATACTGGCAATTTTGGCGTATTTTTTTAATAAATACCAAAAGTTTTGTCGCGTCATATAGCCGCCTTGCGCGGTCAAAAATACTGCTTGGCAATTTCCTGCTTTTAAATGTGCAATCAAATCCACACGTCCATGGGTTAGATAATCTTCCAGCGCGTCTGCTGCGTATTCACCTAAAGGCACCAATCGCGTTTTATTACCTTTACCGGTGATTTGTAGCCAGCCTGAATTGAGATTCACCTGCTCAAGCGATAGATTAATCAGCTCGCTGACACGCAGACCGCAAGCATACAACACTTCTAGCATGGCTTTATCACGTAATCCAAGCGCGGTGCTGGTATCAGGTGCAGCAAGGAGGTTATCGACATCGCCTTCGCTTAAATCCTTTGGTAATGGGCGACCAAGCTTTGGGCTTTTGATGCGCTCGCAAGGATTGTCTTCACGCAGGTTACTGGCGATCATCCATAGGTAAAACTGGCGCAAGCTTGAGAGCATACGTGCTTGGGTACGTGGGGTTTTGCCTTCGACGGTAAGCGTTGATAGGCAGTGCAGCACGTCATCAGGCTGCCAACGTGTCAGGGCGATAGGATTGGTCAGCTCGCAAGAACGCAGATCACGGACATAAGCATTGCGGGTGCGCGTTGCCAGACCACGCGAGAGCATGGCTTGACGAAACTCAGTGATATAAGTTGGCTCGTCATCAACGGCTAACGCTTTTGGTTGGCGCTGCTGTACGGCACGGTCGCGGCTCATAATATAATACTCGGTGGTTGAATATTAAACACGTTCTAGACACCATAACGAAGTGATTTCCAAACTACGCGCCGCAAATAGCGGATCAGTATTATCTTGGCTACGACCATGCTTAGGGGTGGTATCGAGACGGTATTTGACTGCTAAACCAGCATCTGCAAACCAGCCCAATAACTCATCACGGCTGCGCAGCTGCAAATGTTCTGCTAAATCTGACAGAATCAACCAGACTTCTCCCTGCTCGGCTAAATGCTGCTTTGTACCTTGCAACAACCCGCGCAACATCGTGCTCTTAGCGTCATAGACGGCGTACTCTAATGGCGAGCTTGGCTTAGCGGGCAACCAAGGTGGATTACAAACTATTAAATTGGCTAGCGGCGCATCATTTGGAAACAAATCTGCTTGCTGTAACTGTACGGCAGATAACTCCAAACGCACAAAGTTCTCGCTGGCGCAGGCTAACGCACGCGGATTTAAGTCTGTCGCAATGATCTGTTGCACACCGCGCTGCGCTAAGATAACTGCCAGCAAACCTGTTCCAGTACCAATATCAAAGGCAACATCACAAGTATCTGGCAGCGGTGCATCGAGCAACAACTGCACATACTCGTGACGTGTTGGCGCAAAGACCCCATAATGTGGAAAAATCGATAGACCTAAACTCTCAATCGGTACGCCTTTTTCGCGCCACTGCGCTGCGCCTAACGCCCCTTGCAGGTCACGGAACGAAAGCAAGCAAGATTCATCCAACTGGCCAAAAGCTGCCATACAAGCGGCACTGACATCGGGGGCGCGACGTAGCTTACTGACATAACCAGTCTCAAGCTCTAATAATAAACGACTTAATATGCGCGAACGTTGGGCTTGGGTTTGGCGTTGCTGATGAAATAAGTTAGGTATGGCTTCGGGGGTGACCAACTTATCGGCCGTAGACTTATTAGCGGCTTTTTTTATTTTGCGCTGTTCAGAACGTTCATTAGTACGATCGATACGTCGATTGAGGGCTTGTAGCAGTTGTTTTGCATTATGAAAGTCACCGCGCCACAGCAGTGATGTACCTTCGCAAGCCAAGCGATAGGCTTCATCTGCGGTCGTTTTGTCATCGACTAAAACGATACGCGCAGGCGGCGCATGATTGCTCTCAGACAGCCAGCGGGCGCTATGCAAAGTTTCATCCTCAAACCATTGTACATACTGCTTTTCTGTTGATAACACGCGGCTTACCTTCTGTGAGTGATACGTTGTTTACAAAGCAAAAATATTTTTAAACTATTAAGCGCTGATTTCTATACAGCCCCTAAGCGCTTTTTTTCTTAACCAAGTAACGATAAAGCGTGGCGCTTGTGGGCCCATCATCGTCGCTAGCAATGGTTATTTCTTCCGGATCGGAACGTAAGCTCACATTTTCAGCAATCACTTCTTGATTCAATAGTTCATGACCCAAATGACGACAAAAATTAGGGATATCACGAGTGGTCGCTGGATCGGTGGCGAGTATTTCAACTACTTCGCCGCTTTCTGCTTTACGAATGGTTCGATGCAGCATCATCACTGGCTCAGGACAAATCAGTCCTTGAGTGTCTAAATGATGTTGGATAGTGGTGTCGGATATTGAAGTGGTCATAATATTAATTTTCTTAACCTAAGAGATAAGTGTGGTCGCTGTGCATTGTTTTTTATGTTGCTATAAAGGGGTGTTTTCTGGATCAGTGGTTGTTTCTTGTTTTTCATCTGTTTTTTCATCAGTGTCAGGCAAGTCTGCCACTTCCAAAAAATTAAAAAAACGTTTAAAGCTCACTTTGAATAAAAACGCCACGCCAAGCCACGATGCCAATCCTAACCAAGCCGTATCAGCAAATAACAGCCCACCGATAAGGATAATGCTTGAGACGCCAATGGTCATTATCACCATCGAGGATTGATTGAGGCGATAGCGATAGATAATAAACGCATCATAGAGCGTTAGCGGAATGGTCAGCGCAATCAGCGCGTAGGGCAGATTAAAGAACAAACGATACAGCAACTGATTGTCATGAAAAGCTTTTATACTAGCAATGGTGCCAAAGACCATAAAAGCAATAATGGCGGCATAAATGAGGTAAATGGCAATTTTATTGGCACGCTGAGCGCCCTTGATACGGGCGATGGCCAGCGGCGCAAAACCATGTCGCGAGTTATTTTTTAAGGATTGGTCTGAGACAGTGGTCATAATAATTCAGTCGCTTATCCGTTTAGAGGGTCTAGCAGAAGTTGGCGGAATGTTGAAAATCAAGCGGTCGCGCAATTAATTGGCTTTGATAGCGTCGATTGCGATACTACTATTAGGATCAGCAAAATAAGTCGACATCAAAATACAGGCGGAGATGTCATCAATCGGGTCGCGCTCATTTTTAATCCAGCCATTTTCCCAGGCTATTTCCCGCGCAGCAACGGATGTTAAGCGCTCATCACATAGAGTCACTGTCACTGGTAAACGCTGCTCCATGACTCTATGTGCTAGACGCCGCGCAAATTTGTGCGCACGCTTTGAGAGCATTGAGCTGCTACCGTCCATATTGAGCGGTAGTCCAACTACCACCTTTGCCACACCCCAAATCTTGATGATACCTAATAAATTGTCCCAATCAGGCTGACCATTATTCATCGCTAAAATATCGAAGGCACGCGCGGTTTCGGTAATGGTGTTTCCAAGCGCCATGCCCATTTTTTTGACCCCGTAATCGAGTGCTAGTATGAGGTGCGGCTTAACGGTTGGCTCTACTGTAGCAGTGTCAGCAGTTGCCGTTGCAATGCTAGTTTCAGAATCTACCATAATGATGCGTGCTTCCTATTTCTATTGAACACCATTTTTTTTAACTTAATGGCTTTAACCTAGATGATACTTTTTGCGCTCATCACCAATATATTTGTGAATGTTCAACACACCCTAAGCATGACCAATATCGCTGCTAAGATAGTCAAAATTAACCCCAATCTTATCAGCGGCTATTTGCCAGCGCTGTTCAAATGGCGTATCAAACAACAAATTCAGATCAGCGGGACACACTAACCAGTCACCGTTATCAAGCTCAGTCTCTAACTGTTTTTTGCCCCAACTGGCATGGCCCAAGCACAGCTGATAGTGTCCAACACCTTGACCATCAGCGATGCGTTTGAGGATATCTTGGCTAGTGGTGATACAAACGTTTTCTGAAATGGCAAAAGAAGACGCCCACTGAGGTTGTCCGGTATGCAGCACAAAGCCCACTTCAGGATACATAGGGCCACCTTCTAACGGCAAGTCATCCATCACTTGCGGATCGGTAACCTCAATGTCTAAATCCTCTAGTAATTTTCCCACCCGAGTTTGTTCCAGCGGACGATTGACCATGAGACCAAGCGCACCGTGTTTATCGTGTCGGCAGATATAAATTAGCGCCTGCTCAAACCTAGGGTCTGACAGCTCTGGCGCTGCAATTAAGAAATGATGGGTCAAATTGGCTTTAGACATAGAGACAAACGTAACCTACTAATAAAGGTGGGAGACCACTATATGGCGTTAATGGGTAAAAAATCAACTAAAGCAAATATTTAGCCATTATTAGATACTTAGTGTAGATAAGCGGTTTTTACTTAACATCGGACAATAAGCTACGGGCGTGGTCACGGGTGACGTCAGTGATTTTTACGCCGCCAGACATGCGTGCCAGCTCATCGACTTGCGCGCTATCGGTGAGGATTAACAGCTCACTTTCGGTTTGCTGGTCATGATGTTTTTGTACCAAAATATGCTGGTGTGCTTGTGCCGCGACTTGTGCTTGGTGGGTAATGGCCAGCAATTGCTGCGTTTGTCCCAGTGCGCGCAGTAGCTCACCGACGACTTGTGCCGTACCGCCGCTAATACCAACATCGACTTCGTCAAATACCAGCATGGGTTTGGCGGCATTATTATCAGCATTGGTTGCTTGCAGGACTTGCATCACCAGTGCCATGCGCGACAGCTCACCGCCCGAGGCAGTTTTGTGTAGTGGCTGCATCGGCATACCCACATTGGCGCTAAATAATAAATCAATATCAAAGCAACCTTGCCCATTATATTGGCTAGAATCGGCTTTTTTGTTAAAGACAAACTCACAGCGCGCATTGGGTAAGGCGAGCGGTTGTAATTGCTTAATCAGTTGCTTGCTGACAATTGGCGCCGCTTTAGTGCGCGCTTTATGTAGCTTAGTCGCGAGCGTTAGATAATCTTGCCATGCTTGTTCAATTTGTGCCGCCATTACATCACTGCTTGGCTCATTTTCTAGTTGCTCTAATTGCATCTCCCAACCCTTTGCTTCTTCAAGCAAATCGCTAGCGGGCAGGCCATGCTTACGTGATAAACGATGGCCCAAACTGATTAAACTGTCTAATGTTTGCAGACGCTCAGGGTCAGGCAATTGCTGTTCAGCATAATCTGACAACAAGCCCGTCACTTCAGTGATTTGCTGCTGCGCCAAATGCAGCTGTTCAGAGGCTTGCTCAAAGGTTTGGCTAACGCTGACTTGATTATCGCAGAGTTTAATTGCTTGCCCCAATAAGGTCATAACATCTGGCTCATCGGTATCATTATCGAGCAAATGCAGACCGTGACTGGCCTCTTGCATTAAGGCTTCTATGTTAGACAGCTCTTCATGCTCCGCTTCTATTTCTGCATAATCAACCGCCAATAGCGGCGCGATATCGGCCAATTGGCTTTGCAACAGTTGGATACGGTCTTGGCGCTGTGCCTCACGACTAGCAATATCATCAGCTTGGCGTTTGAGCTGCTGATAAGTTTGATAGCTGCTTGTTGTTTTTGCCGCTAGCGGTGTTATCTGCGCCATTTCATCTAGCCATTGCACCACAAACTGCGGCTTAAGCAAGGCCTGCTGAGCATGCTGACTATGAATATTGACCAATAACGACCCCAAGTTTTTTAGCTCAGCCAAGCTGACAGGAGAGCCATTTAGCCATGATTTTGAGCGTCCGGTATTACTCAGTTGGCGGCGAATTAATACTTCTGGCTCGTCTAGCGCGCGGTCATTTTTGGCGAACCAATCGGCAACGACGCTGTTATCTTGTACATCAAACTGCGCATAAATATCTGCGTGCGTGGCACCATGTCTGACCATCGCACTGTCGGCGCGCTCACCGGCACATAAGGATAGTGCGTCTAATAGCAGCGATTTGCCAGCACCCGTCTCACCAGTGATGACATTGAAGCCTTCAGCCACACTAAGCTCGTGCTGAGCGATCAGTGCAAACTGATGTAAAGTTAAAGATACTAGCATCAACGCCTCTCATGACAGACAATGAATCCTGCATATAATACAATGCTAAGAAGTCATCTCTAAGCCAATTAAATTGAAAAATAGAGTAAATAAAGGAATGAAAGTGTTCGGTTAATACTACTAAATATTATGGTAGCAAAAAGTCTTAAATACAAATTTTAAAGCTAATCAGTCATATAGCCAGTCTACTATAAAAGAGGTGCGTGAAAAATAGCGCTCTGCTGGCATGAATTGTTTTAAATTGGATTGACTATATCAATCACTATTTTAATAATGAGCGGAACTTTGATAGCCGCTTTAACAAACTTTATAGATATAATGTGGTAGCATAATCTCACATAATGATAAACTCTTGCTACTAAGTTTTAGGCGCGGTGCTAAGTTTTATGCACGATGTTGCATGACAATCATTTTTCATCATAAAATTAAACAGCGTATAACGGCAGGGATAAGCACTTTCATCATTATACTAGAATGTTCCTATAGCAGAAACACAGACGTCGAATATCAAAATATGTAGTATTTAGAGTAAGCATTCTAGAAGTATTCGCATTTTAGTTGTACTTAATCCAGTTACTTATTTTTTAGTTTTGCAATAATTATTTGATAAGGAAGCCACTATGACAGCGGCGCAATTTACCAATGTAACAGTCAATGCTCAAGCCACGGTATCTTACGATGGTCGTTGCTCGAGCCATACCATTATGTTTGAGGACGGTCGCCATAAGACGTTAGGAGTGATTTTGCCTTGCGACAATTTGGTCGAGCATTATCATTTTAGTACCAATACTTCTGAGCGTATCGAAATCATCAGCGGTGAGTGTGAAGTCAAAATAAATGGTGATGAAGAATTTAGCTATTACCGTGCGGGACAATCGTTTGTTGTCGAAGGCAATAGTGGTTTTAATTTGCGGACAGAAGAAATCGTACAGTATGTCTGTCACTTAGAAGGCTAATACTGCTGAAAGAGAGCACTGTTGGACGTGTCGTTAGATGATAGATAACGCCAAAAACCCAAGCCTTCAAACAGCAACTCTATCCTTCAAAAGTAATAACCTTATCGTATTGGTAAGGTTTTTCTTTTTTTAGTGCTATTACTTATATGAAAATGTGTATTAGTTGCTACAATTACAGACCTGTCTTTTTATCGCATGGTTTTTATCAAAATAGTGCGATACCCACTTTATAATCAATAGGCCTATTATGGCAAAACCAACCTATTTCTATGGCATTCACGCGATTGATGCTTTACTCGAACACCGTCCTCTCGATGGGCTGAGCCTATTTGTGCAGCAGGGACGCGAGAGTGACAGCCATGTACAGACTATCATGGCGCAAGCAAGCGCTAACGGAATCAGCATTCAACCAACCCAAAAAGACAAGCTCACCCAGCTTTGTGGCAGCCCGCAACACCAAGGCGTGGTGCTTAATGCGCGTCCGCTAGGTTTCGCTGATGAAGGTTTGCTTGATACGCTTGCTGGTCGTGAGCAGTGCTTATTATTGGTTTTAGATCAAATCACCGACGCGCATAACTTCGGTGCGTGCTTGCGTACCGCTGTGGCAATGGGTGTCGATGCCGTTATTTGTCCAAAGCATCATGCGGCAAGCCTTACCCCGACCGTTGCCAAGGTATCAGTGGGCGCAGCAGAGATGATGCCCATTGTTAGCGTGACCAATTTGGCACGCACGCTGGCAAAGATTAAAAATGCTGGGGTATTTGTGTTTGGTACCGCGCTCAATGCTGACGCTAAACCAATACATGCAGCAGACTTGACTGGCAAGACTGCCATTATTATGGGGTCGGAAGGCGAGGGAATGCGCCGCCTGACTACAGAAAGCTGTGATGAGCTAGTTTATATTCCGATGTCAGGCAATGAGCATGGTAACTTACAAAGCTTAAATGTGAGCGTGGCCACTGGTATGGCTTTATACGAGATCAATCGGCAGCGAACTTTAGCTGCTGGGCAAGCGTGATGTAGTCTTGATGCAGCGGTTCTAGTTGTAAATATAGAGCCGTAAGATCACTTTCATTTAACACCACATCATCAGCATGACGGTTACGTTCTTCACGGCTCAGCTGATTGACCATAATCGCTTTGATTTTCTGCACGCTTTGCTCATCACGCTGACTGGCACGCGCAAGCTGCGTGTCTTCAGCCGCATCGATGACCAATATACGCTGGCATAAGTTGGCTAGCCCAGCTTCTGCGGCTTCAATCAGCAAAGGCGCTGACAACACCACATAAGATGACGTACTCTGTGCTAATTGTATTTTAGCGGCTTCGCGTATCGCTGGATGGGTGATTGACTCAAGCTCAATGAGCGCTTCAGGATGGGCAAACACATGCGTCCGCACAGCGGCGCGGTCCATCCCTCCATTGGCATTTAACACCCAATCACCAAATTTTCTTTGAATTTTGCGCAGAGTAGCGCTGCCTTTAGCCACCACTTCATGGGCGATAATATCCGCATCAATAATATTAATCCCTTGCTGGGCAAACCAGTCGCTGGCAGCAGATTTTCCGCTACCGATACCTCCGGTCAAACCCACGACTAAAGTTTTACTTCTAGGCTCAGGTGTTTGTGGTTGATGCGAATAAGGTGAGCGTGTTTCTATAGATTTTGACATAATAAGGACTTATCTGACGGATAAAAGGATAATGTAGTCGATGAACAGTAGCACTGTAGTCATTTTAAGTTTTTTGACTATAGCCTTGCAGTTGCGGTGACATTAGTAGTATTAGTGACATTGGTTGTTAAAGGTTAACAGTAACTATTAAGAATAGTTACTGTCTATGTGTACATACCAAGATACCAGCTGACGATATCTGACCCGTATAATAAAGCCACGATACCAGCAATGGCGATATAAGGACCAAAGGCAAAAGGCTGGCTCTCGCCCTGTTTTTTCATGAGAATGATTCCAACGATCGAGCCAAGTAAAGATGACAATAGAATAATTAGTGGTAGCATCAAAGGGCCAAGCCAAGCCCCCAGTACTGCTAATAATTTAAAATCTCCTTGACCCATACCGTGTTTCTTAGTGATTAAATAAAACACCTTGACCACTATCCATAAAGACAAGAAGCCAAATAGTAAGCCCCAAATCGATTGGGTTGGTGTGACAAACCAGCCTTGTGAGTTTACAGCCAGTCCTAGCCCTGCTAATGGAAAGGTTAGACGGTCGGGCAGCAATTGGGTATCAAAATCAATACCGGTTAAGGCCACGAGGGTCCATACCAACACTAATGCAGATATTCCAGCGGCACTGACACCAAATTTATAAATAACCAATATAGAGAGCAGAGCAGTAACTAGTTCAACGATGGGATAACGTAACCCTATAAATGCTTTACAGTCTGAGCAGCGTCCGCGTAGTGCCATCCAGCTGATTAAAGGTATGTTTTCGTACCATTTAATTTTATGTCCACAGTGCGGACAGCGCGAGGCTGGGTGACTTAAGGTGATTGGTGTATCAGTGGCGACAATATCTGCCAGCGGCGCAGTATGTTCGCGCGGCATGTCTGTTTGCTCAGATACGAACTGGCTACATTCTTGTCGCCAAGCGACCATCATCATCAGTGGAATACGATGAATCACCACATTTAAAAAACTACCAACACAAAGACCTAATAGACCAAATGTGGCTAGCGCGATAGCCATATTTTCTTGTAATAACTGTATAAACTGCATCAAATCGCTGTCCTTTAATTAGCCTTTAGCCTACCACTGAGCCCATCTGGAAGATTGGTAAGTACATGGCAATGACCAAGCCACCGATTAAGACCCCTAATACCGCCATAATTAGCGGTTCCATCAAGCTGGTCAGACCATCGACGGCGTTATCGACTTCGTTTTCGTAATAGACGGCCACCTTATCTAACATTTCTTCCAAACTACCAGATTCTTCGCCGATACCGACCATTTGAATAGCCATGCTGGGGAATAAATTGGTTGAGCGTATAGAAAACTGTAATTGTTGACCGGTAGCGACGTCGTTTTTAATTTGCTGAATCGCGTTATAAAACACCACATTATTTGCTGCACCAGCCGTAGAATCCAAAGCATCAATAAGCGGTACGCCAGCGGCAAAAGTCGTAGACAGCGTACGAGCAAAACGGGCAATGACCGCTTGATAAGCAATGTTGCCAAAAATTGGGGCTTTTAGCGCAGCACGGTCTAAAAAATCGCGAAATTTCTTAGAGCGCTTTTTGGCTTCTGAAAAACCAATAATAGTGCCGCCAATAATAATAAGTAAAAGGAACCACCATGCCTGCATCCACTCAGACATACCCACCACCATTTGGGTAAAAGCAGGTAGCTCTGCACCAAAAGATTCAAATAATCCAGAAAATACAGGAACTACTTTGACCAGTAGAATAATGGTGACAATGATAGCAACCACGATGACCGCTATAGGATACTTCATGGCTTTTTTAATTTTCGCTTTGAGTAATTCGCTTTTCTCTTTATAGGTCGCAACCCGCTCAAGCATGGTTTCCAAAGAACCGGACTGCTCACCAGAATCGATAAGAGAGCAAAAGAGATCGTCAAAATAGCGTGGATGCTTACGTAATGCCGACGCAAAGGTGCCACCGGCTTCAATATCCGCTTTTATTTGCAAAACTAGCTCTTTCATACTAGGGTTATCAAGAGAATCAGCAACAATCTCAAAGGACTGTGTCAATGGTACGCCTGCTTTCATCATGGTTGCCAATTGACGGGCAAAAATAGCAATATCAATAGGCTTAATAGATTTTTTAAAGGTATATAAGGGCTTTGGTTTTTTCTTGATGCCTTTGACCGTAATACCTTGCTTGCGTAGAGTGGCTTTCGCCAGCTCCAAACTACGACTGGTGGTTTCACCCTTCACTTTTTGTCCGCGGCGGTTCACCCCATCATAGACAAAGTCTAACAACATATCGGTCTTAGCTTTTGCCATGTGACTACCCTCAAAAATTATCTAATTAGATATTGCAAGTATATAAATAATGCCTAGCTAATAATAGCTGGGTTACTCTATTTTAGCGCAAAAAACCAGTGTCCATCTGTTTTATTTTTAATTCTGTTCAGCAATGGTTATTGCTGGCTTATAATAATAAGGCGCCTGACGGTTTAGAAGATATTATTCGGAGGTGACACGCATCATTTCTTGAATACTGGTCACGCCTTGCAACACTTTCAAAATACCAGAGCGACGTAGGTCTCGAAAGCCATTTTTGAGAGCCGCATCTTTGATATCTATGGCGTTTCCGTCTTCCATAATAATTCGTGAAATATCTGAATTGACTTTCATCACCTCGTAGATACCCACACGCCCTTTATAACCTTCACGGCATTCATTACAGCCTACTGGCTCATGAATGATATTATCTGGATTGTCTAAGTCGGCATCGGTGAAACCAAGCTCAAGCAGACTTTGTCGTGGGATGGTAATCGGTTTTTTACAGTTTTTGCATAAACGCCGCGCTAGCCGCTGGGCAATGACCAAATTCACTGACGTTGCGATGTTAAAGGAAGCCACGCCCATATTACGCAAACGCGTCAAGGTTTCAGGTGCGGAGTTGGTGTGTAGGGTTGACAGCACCATATGTCCTGTCTGCGCCGCCTTTATCGCAATTTCAGCGGTTTCAAGGTCACGAATCTCACCAACCATCACGATATCAGGATCTTGGCGTAAAAATGACTTAAGAGCAGTGGAAAAATTCAGTCCCACTTTCGGGTTGACGTTGACCTGATTGATCCCTTCAAGGTTAATCTCAACTGGGTCTTCAGCGGTTGAGATATTAGTATCACCCGTGTTAAGTATATTGATACCCGTATATAACGATACGGTTTTACCAGAACCTGTTGGACCCGTAATCAGTAGCATACCTTGTGGTTTGTGTAGCGCTTCTAAAAACATCTCTTTTTGATCAGGCTCATAACCGAGTGCTTCAATGCCGAGCATCGCCGATGATGGATCTAGGATACGTAGGACCAGCTTTTCCCCAAATAGGGTAGGCAAGCAGCTAACCCGAAAATCGATGGCTTTATCTTTGGATAACTTCAGTTTGATACGTCCATCTTGCGGGACACGGCGCTCTGAGATATCCATTTGTGACATCACTTTTAAACGCGCTGCGATTTTCCCTGCAAGTTGTACGGGCGGGTTGGCCATTTTTTGCATCACCCCGTCGACCCGAAAGCGAACGCGATAGGTTTTTTCATAGGGCTCAAAATGCAAATCAGAGGCGCCCATACGTATGGCATCGACCAGCATTTTATTGACGAATTTGACGACTGGTGCTTCTTCTACACTATCGGTAAGCTTAGTTTCACCTTCTTCATCGGCTTCTTCGCCGTCTTCCAAGCCAACGTTGAAGTCACCGTCAGAGAAACTATCAAAACTTTGCATGGTGTCGGCGTAAAGACTTTCGATGTGCTTTTTGAGCTTATCTTCTTCGACGACAACCGTTTCAATAGATAGGCGGGAATTAAAAGCAATCGCATCAATGGCATCTATACGTGTCGGATCACTTAGAGCGACAAATAAGCGCTGACCGCGCTTAAAAATTGGCAAAGCATTAAATTTACGAACGATTTTTTCGTCGACTAAGTCTTTTGGGATAACATTGAGGTTTAATGCATCAAGGTCGAAAAGAGGGTCGCCAAAGGCTTGTGACAGCATCTGAGCCAGTTGTGAGGCTTTGGCCATCTTATTGTCTACTAAGTATGGTACCAGCCCTATTTTTTGCTGCTGCGACTCGGTTTGCGCGGTTTTCATGTTCGCTTCGCTGACAACACCTTCATTGATAAGTTGTTGTGCTAAACCACCATACTTATTGGTTGTAATAGACATTATGACCTCTCCTTAATACCAACTATTTTGTGTATTTACCTAGGGGTTATATAGCCCCTATCTAAATAACCCCTATTTATATAACCTTTAAGAGTCACGTGTTTTTATCAATAACAGCACTGTCGCCATTTTAGTTTAGCGTAC
>NZ_JBQSXN010000030.1:0-33874 GCF_052378235.1 Psychrobacter sp. AOP3-A1-26 | reverse complement strand
AATTTTTTATTAAAGCAGCACTTGGCTACTCTAAAAAAACGAATGCTCATGACTCATTTTTTTAGAGTAGCCAGCTCATTGTTAGCGTTACACTTGAGTTGGCAAAAGCAAGTGGCGACCTAAACCACCACTGGCTTTAATAAAATTACTGATTGACGATTACCTTCAAAAATAAACCGTTAGCCAAAGATGAAGCGTTAGATTAAGCAGGTTTGTTATCAGACTCATCGTTCGCTTTATTGGTTTTATTCATTACTTGATTGGCCATCATGGTATTGATAATGCCGCCCAAAGTATCTGACTTGCCAGCGAGACCATCGATGGCTTTACCAATCGATAGCGACTTAGCAAAGTTATCAAAGAAGTGCGCTTCACCGCCAACGATATCGATTTTGGCTTTTTGTAGCGCGACCGCCAATACTTCAGCGTTTTCTTTGGCAATCTCTTTACCAGCATCAATCGACGCCATCGCTTCTTGCAAGGCAGTCTCAAGACCCATACGGAACTCTTCGTGCTCGCGAGCTTCTTTGCTCATGCTACCCATGGCATTGAACTTCTCGACCAGACCATCTGCTTCTGCTTGGAAATGCGCACGAGTCACTTCGGCTTTGGCCAGCCCAACTTCGCGCTCTGCCTTGGCGTTTGACTCACCGCGAGCGGCGATAACCTGAGCATCTGCCAGTCCGATATCATGCTCGGCTTTGGCATTAGATGCACCGCGAGCCGCGATAACTTCAGCATCAGCCATGCCTTTTTCACGCTCTGATTGCGCTTCGGCTTGACCTGTCGCTTTGATAATATTGGCTTTGGCCAGACCTTCTTTTTCTAAAGAGGCAGCTTTTACCTCTTGAATAGCGGCTTCAGCAAAGCCATGTGCGGACTCTTCGGCTTTGATACCTTCGGCCATTTTAATTTTGGCCTCTGAATCTTTGGCTGAGGCTTCAAGGTTGGCATTGGCAAGCGTGGTAATCTCGACTGCTTTGTGCTTGGCAGACAACTCTTCTGCTTCTGCTTTTTTGACTTGACGCACTTTGATTTCTTCAGCGTCAGCTTCGGCTGCCAGTACGCGTGTTTGCTTAGCGCGCTCAGCTTCGCTGACTTCGCGAACTTCTTTGATGCGCTCTTCTTCTTGAGCGACGGTTTTGTCCACCGCGATACGCTCACGAATGACGTTAGCAATTTCTTTTTTCTCAAGCTCAATCGCACGCTCGGCTTCGATACGTTGCAAGTCAACTTCACGCTCGCGCGAGACAATTTCTAAATCACGAGCTCGGGTGACCTTCTCTTCTTCAATAACCACCGCACGCAGACGATTTTGTCCCGCCACTTCAACTTCACGTTGTTGGTTTTCGCGCTGAATCGCTAAATCCTGCTCAACCATAATAATCGCGGTTTCAGACTTTTTACGTTCTTCTTCTTCAATCTTACGCGTCTCAGCCGTCTCACGGGCAATCACTGAGGATATTTCGCGTTTCTGTTTGGCTTCGGCATCTGCTTGTTGACGCTCAAGCTCAAGCATCGCTTCGACCGTTTCAACGTTTTTCTTTTTAACCGCCAACTCTTCATCACGCTCAAGCTCGTTGGTCATGACGTTTTGAAAGGCTGTTAATTGAGTAATCTTTTTGATACCCTCAGAATCTAAGATATTACTCGAATCCAAGGACACTTTCGGGGTTTGCTCTAAGTAATCAATCGCCACATCTTCTAAGACATAGCCGTTTAGATCATTGCCAATCTCTTTAACGATACTGTCACGAAACTCACTGCGATTCTCAAACAATTTGACGAAATCAATTTGCTTACCAACCGTTTTTAAGGCTTCCGAGAACTTAGCATTAAACAGCTCATTAACGGCCACTTTGTCTGAGGCTCTCTCAGCGCCAAGAGATTTAGCAACCTTAAGCACGTCTTCTTCAGTCTCATTGACCCGCAAATAAAACGCCACCGTGATATCAGCACGCATGTTATCCGCACAAATCAGTCCTTCTTTACCGCGTCTATCCACCTCTAGGGTGATTAGCGAGATTCTCATTAACTCCTTTTTGTTAATGACTGGCCACACAAAACCGCCATCGAAACGTACGGCGATTTTGTTGACCCCGTTAATGATCAACGCCTTACCCTGCTCTACCTTAAAGTAGAAGGCTTTTAGCATCAAAAGCGCAGCCATAATGAAAACAAACGCCAGCACCACAACCACGCCGACGATAATGAGTATGTCCATATTCCTTCCTTTAATTAAAACATTCCAACCAAATTTAAAACCGTTAATATCTTTCTTATCAATAGCTGATCTTTCTTCTATACTTACTCAGCCGCTATCGATTAACTGCGATTACCTATTTATTTTTAACTCTTAATCCAATCTATCGCTAAAGCCTATAACCAAAGCCCTATTGGTTAAATCATTGACGATGGTTATTTGTCTTTGGCCAGAGCGACTCGGTAGGCATTAATCTCATCCAAATACTCTACCAATACCACTTTGTCACCTTGCTTGAGCAGATGATCATTATCGTTGATATCAGGACGAATCCTAAGTATCAACCCGGCACCACCATCACTTAATTCCGCCTCGCCGTGTTTGTCGGTCACACTAAGCGTGCGCACAATGGCGGTTTTGCCAATATTACTCGAGGCATTACGCTTTGGAATTTTGGTGATATTTTTGCGAATAGGTGAAATAATAATACCGGTCAGCCACATGGAGACCACCAATACAAAAATCAGAGCCCCGGTACCAAATAGATAGTATAAAAGTCCAGAGTCAAAATATTGATGTAAGAAGCTGCTATATAAATAGCTTAATAACCACCCGATTAAGCTAATTAAGCTTAGTATGATGATTAAAGGCACACCGTAAAGCCCAAATTTGAGCATAAGACCCGTAAAAAACCCTGCTGATGATAAGTTGGAAGCATCTACATCGCCGCCTGAATCACCTAAATCTACGCTATCCATATCTGCCATACCGAGTAAAGAGACTACCCAATACAAAGTAACGAACATCACAAGCCCCGTAAAAATAAACGTGGGGTATAAACTGATTTTAGTGATAAATACTAAAAAAGATTCTTGCATTGCCCGTTTTCTCCTTTTAGCCACCCACTGTAATATCTTGATGGCTCGATTTAATACGATACGTTTTGATTTTATATAGCCAGGTCAATATAAAAGAGATACAGCGGGGCTGGGATACATTTTTTGTAGCCTCTGTCGGCGTAGGCACAGCAAGCAAGAAAAATTTGTACCAGTCACGCTGTATAGTGCTGTGTATCTATTTTATTCAGTATCGACTATATGTTGAATAACAAGGTCGGGCTACGATGACCTTGTTAGGTTTGAGGAAGTTAAGTGGATAATAAATAACCTCTAAAATCCAGACTTTTATAATCGACTTATGTTTCTTTATTGGTGATTATATAGACATCTCATTACTTAATATAGAGCTTTCACTATTAACGTCCCCAAATCGGTGAGCGTACCATTCCACCCTCTTTGTCATTAATGGCGTAGCTGGTATTACCCGACAATGAGTGTATGACCAGACCGCCTCCACTTTTACCATCGACTTGCCCGCCTAAATTTGAGTGACGCATTGGATAAATGGCATATTGCCCAGACGGTGATAATCGGGCAGGCTCATCAAGACCCGTCTCTGCCAGATTAATCACTTTTCCTGTGCCGAGTGTCATCACCGCCGCTTTGCGGCCATTAAGGTATGCCAAGCGCTGACCATCTATACTAAGCTGTGGACTGGCGGCATAGCCTCCCGTCGATATCAATGCTGCGTGACCCGTGGCAAAATGATAACGATAAATACTTGGACGTCCAGCACGTACTTTATCACTGGTATAAACGAAGCTCTTGCCATCGCTTGCATAGCTTGGCTGTACCTCAGTACTCGGTAAAGTGGTGAGTTGTTTGATACTGCCATCGCTGAGGCGCATCTCATAGATATCAGCATTACCACCGACGGTCGAGCTATAGAGGATTTTTTGCCCATCAGGTGAGAATGACGGTGATAAATTACTGCCCTCGGCGTTTACGACTAGATTTTTGCTATTACTCTTAACATCATAAATATAAATCTTCGGATGCTGGCGCGGCGCTTGTTTGCTATAAGCAAGCATTTGACCGTCCGTTGACCACACCGGCGCATAGATATAGCCATTTAGCTGGTCAATCATTTGGCGATTGCTGCCATCCGGCCTGATACGATATAGCGTAGAGACTTTAGCAGCACCGACGCCTTGTTCTTCGACATAAGCAATATAGCCTTGCTGATCTATCGCTGGCATTTTTGCGGTGAGCGGATTACTCGTGTTCAGCTTCTTATTGATAATCATACTGGCAGGTGCTTTAGGCGCAGTATCTAGTATGGTTTGACACCCTGTTAGTACAGTGAGCATTGGGATAGCTAGTATGGGAAGCGCAGCCGTGCAGTTCATCTTGTACCTACTTATATTGCATCTATCAAAGGATTGTTTGGACACAGTAGCTTTTAACATAAGATATTGCCCTAATATGTTGATTTACTTTAAAACCGATACAAGTGTTACTGGAGTGAATTTTTTGCAGCCTCTGTCACGCTGGCGAACAGCAAGCAAGAAAAAAATGTTCAACACACCCTATTTCGACCCACTTTATTTCGATACACTTTATATGGATATGAGAAATCTCCACGCCAGAACCAAGCGATAGAGCCAGTGTAACCTAGATTAGACACTTATTTTAGATCAAAAAAATGCCCCACTAATAAGTGAGGCAGCTTTTAATCTACAGCGACAGTATATTTAAGCCAAATGAATAATCGGCTAAATCACTGGCTTATTTAGAAATTGCTTTGAAGTGAGCAACTTGCTTGTCATTGGTGATGGTCAAAATAGGGGTTTTATTGGCATTCTCATTGATGCTATATTTACCTTGTACAGTCGCCATAGTTGCTGTATCAAAGCTTGCTTGTGGCTCAGGGCAGGCCATCATAGTAGATAAAACGTTACCTAATACGACATTGCCATTCTCAACACTATAGTTAGCGCCCATGTTATTGCAGGTGTTCACAAATGTAACGCGGTCATTGCCATTGTCTTTAAAGAACTTCAATGTTAATGGCTTAGCCGGATCGAAGAACAACTGGCTTACTTTGTCGCCATTGGTACGCTTGGCATCAACAAGCTGCCAATCATACGCTTGTAAAGCCTTAGCCGTAATTGGTTGCGCAACTGGTGCGGTAACGCTAGGCGTGGTTTGGCAACCAGCAGCTAGTGTACCTACAGCCAAAGTAGCCGCCATCATCATTTTAGTCATGTTTTTCATATAAACTCCTATAAAATCAAATATAAATCAAGTATTGTTCATTATGTTAAGGTGCGCCCTCATTTTGAAAATATTGGGCACACACCCTAAGCATTTGTACTTGCTGTGATTAATTTATTGTTGTAATCATCAATCGTAGCAACGCGGCTATTATGCATAATCGTCACCCATTTGTCATGATAGATTAAGTGTATAATTACAACCATATTTGTTTACTCTATAGGGTTTTTGCTAACATACCTTGCTAAGCGACCTATTAGCTGTTAGCGCCTGCTCACTCTTTAAAGCTGGCTTCTATAAGCTGTCCTCCTAAAACCTCACGACCTAAACCTTCATTACCTGTGCTCATTTTTACCCATTTAGTTGCTTTTTAGTTGCTTTCATTCAGATTGATAGTTACTTTTTGATAGTTGCTTTCGTTCAGATCGACGACAGGCCCTAGTTTGTATTGGACATTTTCTGTTGCTGCACAGCGACATACCCTGCCAACCGTTTGCGCTCCGCATCATTAAACAGTTGTTGCTCCATCTGATTGATTTGATTTTGAGCCTGTGTTTTATCGTTAGTTTGGCTCAAAAGGCGCTGCTTTTGCGCTTGATATTGATTAAATCGCTGATCAAAATTAGCGTCTTCTTGATCCAGTTGGGCAAGCCTTGCTGCTGCTGGCGCGCCGACTAACTCCCGACGCATACTATATAACTCTTCAGCCGTTGCGCCTTTGTCTTTCATCTGCTCTGTGCGGCTCATCAACTCATTTAGGTTGGCTTGTTGGGTAAGATTGGCTTTGGTCGTGTTGTCTGGCATGCGGCTTATATAGTCTTGCTTTGCGGCTTGTTTTTGCGCATCAGATAGCTGTTGGTTTTGATTGATTTTCACCATCTCGATACTGTAATCATCGTATTCATCTTCTGCTCCAAAGAACGCCGTGATTGTCGCCTTTTCAAAATGCTGCTGACGTAGTTTAGCCACATCTTGCTTTTGTTGCGCGACGACGTTTAAATCTAGCTCGCCGTTTTCTGTTGCTTGCAACTGCAAGTTTCCATAACGATTTTCTATATCAGGAATTGCTTTAAGATAAGTCACATACTGATCAAATATGGTCATAGCTTGGCTGGCAGCAGGTTCTGGCGTGTGATTGCGAATATAGCTTTGCACACGAGTATAGATAATGGCCTCGTCTTCTTCACCAAGTGCCGATAAAAAATAATCAAACAAGCGCCGTAAGCCTTCGGTGACTACCAGCTGTTTATTTTCGTCAATGATAATCTCACCATCGACATCGGTGCCTTGTAATGAGCGCGGCAGATTCTCCAGTCCTGTTCTAAAACCAGCGTTATCTTGATTTGATGAAGTACTAACACTGTTGTTTGACCCAGCCATATTTGTCGAGTCAAGCTCACCGTCGTTACTGTTTGCGGTAGTAGTCATGGGTGAAGCGTCAACACCGCTATCATTAGGCTTAAACCATAAAATAACCGCTATTGTTATAGCGATAATCACAGCAATAATAACGATGGGCAACAACGGGAAATGGCGATTATTGGACATAACGAAAACATCTTATTTAATCAATCAGTTTATATATAGTCAGTTCGATGTAAAAAAAGATACCATGCGACTGGTATTATTTTTTGCAGCCTCTGTCAGCGTAGACACAGCAAGCAAGAAAAATTAATACCAGTCACGCGTCAAAAAAACTTATCTTAATTTAGCATCGACCATACATCTTTGATATAAAAAAACAGGGCCAACACTGTGGACCCTGTTTCTATACAATCTAGGCAGACTCAAGGTAATAATAAGCTTGTGCCAATTTTATCAACACCCTTTATAGACTGGCTTTTTTCAGGCGGTTCACTTGGTCGCGGTATAGGGTTTTAGGATCAGGCTGCCCCCATGCGGTCAGACCCAAGACTTGATTGGCGGAATCTAAATGATTCATCCGATAATCATCACGCACCACGTAACCGAGGCGGCTCGAACAAGCAGATACCAAGCCATCGTTTGGATCACCATTAAACGTCGACCCTGTCAGAGCCAGCATATAATCACTGGGGTCGAGGCCATTGGTTATCTGCCCAATGCCGCTGAATGAATAATACTTAATCCCATTAACTTCAGTATTGGCGGGCTGACCACAGTAGCTGGTCGGCATCGCTGCTGGAAACTTAGCATTAAACTGAGTGGCGTAATCAGTAGATAGGGCTTGAACTGCATTCCAGCCATCTTGCTCTTGTAACTCCTTAAAGCTAATGCCGGCGCTGATATCCATAAAGCCACCGACGAACTTAAAGAAACCTAGGGCAATCTGTGAGCCAACATTAAACTCGCCTTCTCCATAGCCATCATTGGCACTGCCTTCAACAACTTGTTTGATGACCCAATCGCCCATTTTTGAGCCTTGCTCCGGACTTGAGATTGCGGTTACCGAAGCCACATACTCTGGTGCAACACCAGCGACATAACGAATATCGATACCGCCTTGACTGTGACCAAGTAAATTGACTTTGGGACTGCCTGAGATGGCGCTGATGGTTTTAACTTGTTGCAGTAATTGCTCACCGCGGAACTCACTATTATTCACTGATGATGTCTTAGTGGTATAGACCTGACTGCCTCCTTTCATAAGCGTTTCAGGAATACCATAAAAATAATCTACCAAGCCAAAGGCCTTGGTAAACCCACCCAGACCATGCGCCATGACGACAGGATATTTGGTATCAGTGTGCTTTGATGTCCAATGTTTACTACTGACCAATTTACAACCCGTAGGATTGGCACAGTTATAGTACTGACCCGCTGCTTGGGCAGAGGTCGTTTGTAAGGTCAGCATAAGAACACCAGCGCCAATGGCACAGAGTGGCGGCAAAAATGCGCTTGGCGTGAGAAAAACACGGGCACGCGGGGGAAGTTTCCGAGTCATAACAACATCCTTGTTATCGTTAAAGTTTTGTAGTTTTTATAAAGAATCTTATCTATTGCATCCAGCGCAAAAGCGCTAAAAACCACTGCCAATCCATTTGGCAACTAAAATTACAATACTTCTATAATTTGTAATATTCAATTGATTTTTTAAATATATACAATATTTCGATGACTATACAGTCAAATTATGCCATATATTAACCACAAAACATCTAATCAATAGACAGAGCCATTGTTAAGGCTAGCAAAACCACCACTAATGCATTTATGCTATAATTTAAACACATAAACTCCATAACTATAAGTAAGACAATGATGACTAAAAAATCTCTTATCCAGTCCCCCGAAGCCATAGAAAAAATGCGCGTGGCCGGCAAGCTTGCTAGCGAATTATTGGTCATGCTCGATGAGCATGTCAAAGTTGGGGTCAGCACCGAAGCATTAAACCAAATTGCTCATGATTATATCGTTAATGTGCAGAAGGCTATTCCTGCTCCGCTTAACTATAACGGCTTTCCTAAATCCATCTGTACCTCGGTCAACCACGTGGTTTGTCACGGTATCCCTACCGAAAACAAACTGCTAAAAGATGGCGATATCATCAATATCGATGTGACCGTCATCAAGGATGGTTATTATGGTGATACCTCTAAAATGTGGATCATTGGCGATGGCTCCATCATGGCGCAGCGTATCTGCAAGGTGGCGCAAGATGCACTCTATGCTGGCATGAGCGTGGTCAAAGATGGCGTTCGTCTCGGTGATATCGGTGCCGCTATCCAAGAAGTGGTCGAGCCTGAGCGTTTCAGTATCGTGCGCGAGTTCTGTGGTCATGGCATTAGCGATGAATTCCACCATGAGCCGCAAGTGATGCACTATGGTAAAAAAGGCACCGGCTTTGAGCTGAAAACCGGTATGACCTTTACCATCGAGCCGATGATTAACCAAGGTACTTGGCAGACCAAAATTTTGCCAGACGAATGGACCGCCATTACCAAAGACCGTAAGCTATCCGCGCAGTGGGAGCACACCATGGTCGTGACTGATAATGGCTGTGAAGTATTCACCACTCGACCCGAAGAAGACTTAAGTTTTTTGACCCAGTAACCCCATAAAAGATCGCCTAGGCGGTCTTTTTTTTGGATTATAATTAGGGCGTGTTCTCAATTCAAACGAGGAACACCTAAGTGAGCTAAAAATAGCTCCGTTTTATTTGGTTTTAATACGCCTTAGCGCTTTATTTTTAAATTTTTAATTGGATAACACTCATGTTTAATTGTGATGTCGCCACCATTGATTTGACGCCGATGCCTATATTATCAGACAACCTCAAGACAACCGCCTCCTTGCTAGCCGCCTCTTTGCCAGCCGCCTCTTTGCCAGCCGATAACCAGCTAGCCAGTACCCTGCCAGCGAATAACGTCCGAACAAATAATGACATAACAGAAAAATCGCTATTCGGCATTCCTGAATGGTTACTCCAAATCAATGACGATATCAGCCGCGCACTGGAACGAGGCGTCAGTATCCGGCAACTGGTCGAGGCACGCGCCTGCGCTATCGATGGACTGCTCATCGCTTTGTTTGATTGGTTTGAGTTAGACAAGACGGATTTAGCATTATTTGCAATAGGCGGCTATGGTCGCGGTGAGCTGTCGCTGTATTCAGATGTCGATATTTTATTGCTCTCCCCCGACGAAATTGATACCGACACCAGCGGTAAAATCGACAATTTGGTCGCCCTGCTGTGGGATATTGGGCTTGAGCCTGCGCTATCAGTACGTAGCGTCGATGACGGGTTAGAAGCGGCACTCGATCATACCATTGCCAGTGCGCTGTTAGAGGCGCGGCTGCTCGTGGGTAACGAGGCTTTGCAAGAAGTGCCTCTGCAAATCGTCAATAAACAGTGGTCGCCGCGTGCGTTCTTTGAGGTGAAAATCAATGAAGCAAAAGCGCGCTACTTGCAGCACAATGCCACAGAATACAATCTTGAGCCCAATATCAAAACCGCCCCTGGTGGTTTACGTGATATCCATATTATCGGTTGGGTAAGCAAACGCTACTTTCGTGTTGGCAAACTTTATGACTTGGTACAACAAAACTTTTTAACAGAAAAAGAATTTGATGAGCTGAGCTTTGCGGAAAGCTATCTATGGCAAATACGTCACTATCTACATATATTAACCGGTCGCAACGAGAATAGGCTGTTGTTTGACTATCAGCGTGAAGTTGCGCAATTGATGGGCTATGAGACCCAGCCAGATGATCAGCCTAATGCCGCTGTTGAGCGTTTTATGCGCGATTATTATCGCTGCGCCATGCAGATATCGACGCTGTCTGAGATGCTGATCAATCATTATTATGAGACGATTATAGAGCCGCAGCTACCTGACAATGAACGTCCAAAAAAACAGCCAATTAACGCGCGCTTTAATAAAGTCGGCGAACAAATTGCCATGGCGCACCACAGGGTTTTTGCTCAGCATCCTGAAGCCATACTAGAGATGTTTTTACTCATGGGTCAGTACGGTATCAAAAACGTCCGCACTCATACGCTGCGTGCGCTAAAAATTGCCGCACGCGGTATCGATCAGGTTTATAGGGACAACCCCACTCACCAAGCGCTTTTTTTAGCCAACTTGAAAGAGCAAAACTATTTGTTTCATCGCCTGCGCGCCATGAATCGCTATGGGGTTTTGGGTAATTATATTCCTGCTTTTGCCCAAGTCACTGGTATGATGCAATACGACTTATTTCATCGCTATACCGTGGATGCGCATACTTTATTTTTGATTCGTATCTTGCACCGTTTTACCGATCCACGTTTTTATGAAGACTTTCCACTGGTTAGCTCTATTTTTCAGCGTATCGAGCGCAAAGAGATCTTGGTACTGGCAGCGATGTTCCATGATATCGCCAAAGGACGCGGCGGCAACCATAGCGAGCTTGGGCAAACGGAATCGATTGAGTTTTGCCTAGCCCATGGCATGAGTGTGGCAGATGCCAACTTAGTCGGCTGGCTTACTCGCTATCATTTACTGATGTCGATGACTGCGCAGAAAAAGGACATCTCAGACCCAGAAATCGTCAGTATTTTTGCGGACTTAGTCGGCAATGTCACCCATCTCAATCATCTCTATGTGCTGACTGTCGCTGATATGAATGCGACCAATCCACAGTTATGGAATAGCTGGCGGGCCACGCTCATGAAGCAGCTATACTCACAAACACGGCGTATCCTACGCGCTGATATCGATGCACCGACCAATCGGCAGGATATGATCACTGCCACGCGCAAGCAAGCGGCGGCCATGCTCGATAATGTCGATAATATGCACATGAATCATCATGAGGTATTGCGGCTATGGGATGACCTAGGGGATGAGTATTTCCTACGAGAAATCCCTGAAGATATCTTATGGCATACCGAAGCGATTTTGAGTCATCCGCCCATTGGTCGTGCCTCTGATACCGATAGTGCACCGTTGGTGGTGTTACGCGAACATCGTGAGCTAGCACTTGATGCGGTACAGGTGTTTATTTACACCCAAAATCAGACCAATTTATTTGCGGTCACCATGGCGGTGTTTGATCAGATGAATCTCGATGTTTTAGATGCGCGCATCATTACTGCCACCCGAGATTTTGCCTTGGACTCTTATGTATTGTTAGACCCTAGTGGCACGCTACTGGTCGACGATGACAGCCAGCAAGAGCTCAAGCAGCGACTGATTGCGGCCTTTAAAAACCCATCAGTACCAAAACTGACTCATAAACGTATCCCGCGCCAGCTCAGACACTTTGAAGTGACGACAAAAATTAATTTTGAGTTCAATGAGGCATCAGATCAGCATATTATGAGCCTAGAAACCTTAGATCAACCTGGGTTATTGGCACGAGTCGGACAGGTTTTTTTGCAACAGAAGATTGAAGTTCATGCGGCGCGCATTACCACCTTAGGTGAGCGTGCAGAAGACATGTTTTATATCAGTGATCAAAAAGATAAGCCGTTATCTACTGATAGATTACAAGCATTAAAAACCGCATTGATAGCCAGTTTTAATGTACAAAAAGACACCAATCTTGTCTAAAACGGGCGTGGTTGAGCAGGGTTTTACGATAATTGATAGCACCTTTTATAAGGTATTATCAATTATAAGGTGCTTTTATATATCATCTCACTAGCATGTTCATTGAGCTCATCATCAGCGAGCACGGGGGGCAAAACTTCTATATCTAGCTGCTGTTGGCTCAATATTAAACGACCAGCATCAACCTCTTTTTGTAATAAGCACTCTAAGCTTGCTAAATGGAACTCGCCGTCAAGATGATCGTATAACTCTCTCAAAGAGATAGGCGACTTGGCGTGTACATCGGGGTAAAGGCTGTCTTCTGCCAAAACAACCATCTCACTAAGTGCTTGTTCGCGTAACAACTCTTCTTGTTCAATGTTACGTTGCAAACGATTGCCCAGTCGACCTTTGGCAGCAAAGGTAACCAGAAAAATAACCGTTTGTAATATAAATAACGCTGCGTATTGCCATAAAGGTAATGATACATCCAACATATTGCTAAGCAACATTACTACGATAGCCACGACGACATAGCCAACCAACTGCCATAATAACCACATGATTAAGCTGTTTTCACCAAACCAAAATATTTTATTTTCTTTGTGCTCAATTAAGTGCTGACGCGTTTGCCACCAGCATTGTTCCCGCTCTTTTAGCAGCTCGTATACTTCAGTACTTTGCACACGGTTATCAAAATTTTCATTAGTGATATCTTTAGCATTGAAATCATTCGTTTTTGAAATACTAGACATATCAAGTTATCCTTACCATAAGCGCTCATTGAAGCTGGCAGTCATGTCCTGCATTGTTATAAGTTATAAAACCTAAAGAGAAGTGCTACACTGCTCTAATGTAATTTTTCTTTATAACTTTATTATTAATTGTCTATTATAGTTACTCTACTTATGAATCACAACTTGACATACCTGCATCCTTACCCTTTCGCAAAAATGGCAACATTGCTTGCTGATAGCTCTCCAGCCCTTCACTATAGTGAAATTAAGCTGGGTATTGGTGAACCAAAACATGCGCCACCAGCATTTGTTTTGGACGTTCTACGAGAAAACTTGGACACAATAAGCCGTTATCCAACCACCAATGGTCTATTTGAGCTGCGCCAAACCATCGCCCATTGGTTGGAAAAGCGATTTTTCCTCACTCATGTCGACCCAAATAAGCAAGTATTACCAGTCATGGGGACACGCGAGGCAATTTTTAGCTTGGTGCAAGCGGTTGTCGATCATAAACCCATCGATAAAGAAAGCCGGTCACTACCTGCATCTCATCAGCCCTCACCTGTTTCTGCTACTGTTGTTCCTATATCTGCTCTTTCTCCTATAGCTTTTTCTCCGATAATAGTCATGCCCAATCCGTTTTATCAGATATACGAAGGTGCGGCGATACTGGCACAAGCAGAGCCTTATTTTGTGCCTTGCTCATTGGATAATGACTTTAAGGGCAATTATCGCTCGGTCCCCAAAGATGTTTGGGCACGCACGCAGCTATTGTTCGTCTGTAACCCAAACAATCCAACCGGCTCGGTTATGACTATGGATGATTGGGAATACCTGATTCGGCTGTCCGATCAATACGGCTTTATCATTGCCAGTGACGAGTGTTATAGCGAGCTATATTTTGACACGGCACCAATTGGCTTGTTACAAGCCTGTGCTACCCTTGGTCGTCATGATTTTAAAAACTGTATCGTCTTTCATTCTTTATCCAAACGCTCAAACCTGCCGGGTCTGCGTTCAGGATTTGTCGCCGGTGATGCCAATATTTTGCAGAGCTATTTACAATACCGTACCTATCAAGGCTGTGCGATGCCGATACCGCATCAGCTCGCCTCTATCGCTGCTTGGCAAGATGAAAAACACGTGGCACACAATCGTGCTCTGTATCAAGAGAAGTTCGCCTTATGGATGTCTGAATTGGGTCATCTATTAGAGTTGCGGATGCCTGAAGCTGGATTTTACTTTTGGGTAAAAGTCCCTGAGCAGTTTAATGGTGATGACGAAGTATTCGTGAAAGCACTATACGAGCAAGCCAACATTCACGCCTTAGCAGGACGCTATCTGTCGCGTGAGGTCAATGGCAACAACCCTGGACAAGGTTATGTGCGTATCGCGCTCGTCGCTAGCGTTGAGGAAAGCCGTGAAGCGATTGAGCGCATTCGTCAGCTGCTAGCGGCATAACGCAAATCAAACGAAATCTCTAACAATGCTATAGTAAAGTTACTTTTATAATAAACTGTCTTTTCACAACCCTGTCTTTTCACAACGATGCCATCAAGGATGATGCCATGCCCCATCTTGATTTTACCCAGCCACCCTTTGATGTATTGAGTTTAGCTGAACGTCAAAGTATCAGAAAAAACACCCAAATCCGTTACCTTGCCAAAGATGAGTTTTTGTCTGCCGCAGAGCTACAGTGCCTTTATGTGGTCATAAAAGGCCAGATTGAGCAATTACTCGACGATGAGTTTGTCGCTTCTTATCTAGGTAGCAACCACTCTGACGACCTCAATAATAACGACTGGTTCGATAGCCGTCGCCTACCTGAATCTCACAATAACAAAAGCATACCAGACAGTGTTGAAGCTGGCTTGACCACACCCTACCAATACCAAGCTGTTGAGGATACCTTGCTGCTGCAAGTATCGGGTGCTACCCTCGATAAAATCAGCGCCCAAAACCATCTAGTCCGCCAAATGCTATCAGAAAAGCTGCCAGAACGATTAAAGGCGTTACAACAACGACGCAGCAAATCCATAAATACGACCAGCTATAATGACCAACAAGAAGTACAGCAAATTATGCTGCAACCAGTCATTGATGTCAGTTTATTGCCTGTCCATATCGTCGATGCCAGTAATAGCCTATATGACGCTGCCCATATTATGACCAAAGCTGGGCTAAAACACGTACTGGTACGACCATTAAATCACCTAGAGAACATTGAATACATTGAAAATGAGCAATATGGTACAGGTCATTTATTAGGGATTTTAACCGATACCGATATCTGCCGTGCTATCAGCGATCGGCAAGATCCTGCTACGACTACTTGCCAGCGTTATGCCAATTTTAATCTGCGCACCATCAAAGCCGACGATGAGATTGGTGATGCACTATTGACCATGACCCGCTATCGCATCCATCGGCTACCAGTGATTGACCAAAACGGCGACGTGGCAGGTATACTTGGGCAAAGCGACATGCTCGCGCATATTGGTCACCATTCACAGCTCATCAGTATGCAGATTGAGCAGGCAAAAGACTTATCCAGTCTCGATACGGCGGTTGAGCTTATCGGGCGCTATATTCGTGTGCAGCATCAAAATGGCGTCAAAATTGGTAATATCAGTCGCATGGTACAAACCCTCAACGCGCAAGTTTTTACCAAACTTTGGCAACTTATCGTGCCTGATGAGGTCGTGGCAAATACCTGTCTTATCGTCATGGGTTCAGAAGGACGCGGTGAGCAAATCATGCGTACCGACCAAGACAATGCACTCATTATGCGTGATGGCTATAACCATCCTGATTTGGCACAGTTCGCCGATACCTTTAACCATCATTTAGCAGACCTTGGTTATCCACTTTGCGATGGCAATATTATGATGACCAATCCTGTGTGGCGACAGCCATTAAAGCAATTTAACGCCCAGATTGGTTTGTGGTTTAAAAATACCGACCCGATGCATGGTATTTATTTGTCCGCTATACTCGATGGCGAATACGTCTGCGGTGATGAGTCGCTACTGACACAGGTACGTCAACACTTAAAGACAGCCCATCGCCAGTCAGATCCGATGTTTGTACGGCAGTTCGCACGCGCCGCACTACAGTTTGGTGATATCAATCAGTGGTGGCAAAAATATCTACCTTTACTGGGCGGTAAATCGTCCTCGCAAGATATCGACCTAAAAAAAGCGGGTATTTTCCCACTGGTCCATGGTATCCGTACCTTGGCATTAGAAAATGACATCTTGGCAGTACCTAGCAGCAAAGATCGCCTCAAGGCTTTGGTACAAGCCCAACACTTGACCCAAGAGCGCGCCGATACTTTATTAGAAGCTTTGGAGTTTTTTATGGCGCAGCGTTTGTCAGTTGCCCTCTCGACTGACGACAAGCATGCACGGCAAGTGAATCCGATCACTCTCACAGCGCTTGAGCGTGACCTACTTAAGGAATGTCTGGCAGTAGTCAAAAGCTTTAAAAATCAGCTGCGTCAGCACTATCAATTAGAAATATCATAGTCATATTGTTTTGCCAGATGCCAAACCTCCATCTAGTAGAGGCCTTAAAGGAAAAGATGCCAAAAACTATATATAAGGAACACAGGCTGATGAATAAAACACCTGAGTATTGCTTTTTTTGCTTACCTGACGACATTAATATAGATGATTATAGTGAAATATTACAATGGGGATATGATCATTCAGAAGCTGCTACTGTTTTATCTCTTACTCAAGAACAATTAGATTATTATCACAAAATAGGTCTATGGGATTTGATGTCAGATCATACAGACTATATGATAGGACCGTCTGATAGTAATGTTGTTTTTGTTGAAGAAATCCAAAACATACGCAACGCTATAGTAAAAGAAGTTGCATTAAAGGATATGAATATCATGAAAATGATTGAAATTTTGGACTATGCCATGCTACATGAAAAAACTGTGATAATGAATTTTGGATAATGAGTTTAGATACCGCTTTTTTTGCCTACCCAACGACATTAATATAGATGATTACGTTGAAACGATAGATTGGGGAAACAATAATCTACAAGCAAATACTGTCTTACCTCTCACAGTGAAAAATGTCGAATATTATCAAGAAATTAACTTATAGCATATAATTTCAGAGCAGACGAACAATTATCTCTTAGGGCCTAGTGAAGACGACTCTATACATGATATTGAAACGATTGAGAAGGTATATGATGCTTTTTTAAATATGGACATACCGAAGGATAAAAATATTGACAAGATGATTTATATCTTAAAATATGCAATTGACCATAATAGAGATCTATTTATACATATTTGATGCTTGCATACAGTTTGAAAAGCGCGGTAGCAAACATGAACTACTACTTAAACCAGTTGAGATGGATTATTTATGTAGACTCTGAGATAGTCAAAAAAACTTAGAACTATTATAGTGCTATTGGAATGAGTTTTTCGCAGCCTCTGCGTATGTGCAACACACCAGAAAATTTTATATCAGTAGCATACTAATACAGCTGTACTAATGCATGTCATCAACTATAACTATAAAATCAAAAATACAACAACATAAATGGATGAGCGACGGATATGAATTGGCTAAAACAGTTGTCCTCTAGCTTGCAAAAAAGGCAGCTACAGCGACCAGAGTTGGCAGCGATGTTTAGTAAACCTTTGGCTAAACAATGGGTAGCGATTGATTGTGAAATGACAGGGCTTAATCCCAAAAAGCATCATTTATTGTCTGTCGCCGCGATACATATCAATGACAATACCATCGATACAGGTAATGGCATGCATCTAGTATGCAAGCCGCCTGTGATGCCCGATCGCGATACCATTGTGATTCATGGTCTGCGTACTGCTGATGTGGAGCATGGCATGAGCTACGATGACATGCTGGCGCTGTTGCTGCCGTTTATAGGCAATCGACCAATCGTGGGCTTCTGCACCCAAATAGACACCGCGTTTTTGAATCCTTTGGTCAAGCGTTATATGGGCACGGCGCTGCCAAACGAAATCATAGATTTGCGCCATTTATACAGTCGGCGCATGAGTGGTCAAACCCAAGGGCTCTCCAGTCAAGCGCAGCATCTCACCAATATATTGGCGCATTATAATATCCCTGAGCTGGGCGCCCACGACGCTTATAACGATGCGCTGATGACAGCGATGGCGTTTTTGCATGTACGCTAATGTTGATTATTATTTATAAAATGACGTTTTTAAAACACCGCTTTCAATAACAAGCCATCTACGCGAAAACAGCAACTCATGTTACCATAGGCTGTTTTTACCACCTGATGAAAGATGCTCATGCGACCCACCTCAAAACACTGCAACCCTCCCGCCCTTACTGCCAAACTATCACCGCTTCGTAGCCATTTTCGACCCTTTAGTCAGTCTGGTAAATGCTTACCTATGCTGGCACTATTGGCAACCGTAATGGCATCACCGTTCCATGCGCAAGCAGCACTACCGCAAGCCATCGAAGCGGCCTTATCGCGCGCTGATTTAACCACCGCTGATATTAGTATTGTCATTACCCCTGTCGGTGATAAAAATGCCAGTCACTTGCCCGCGCCAATTCAGGTCGTTGATAGTAGCAGCTTAGACGGTGATTCTAATACGGACGGTAAGCACCAACAAACTACCCCTAATAATAACAATAACAATAACAGTGATAAAAAGCCCCTTACCAAACCAAGCGCACTGGTTACTATTGAACAGCAAACGATTAAAAAGCATGAGCAAGAGCTACATGCTTATACCGATGACCCTTACACCTACCAAAGCTTAGAAAGTATCCCCACGATACTGGATGATCATTCAAAACCGATAGTGGTGAATGGTGCAGGTGATAATAAAAATGGCAACGCCCGCACTGATAAATCCTCTATAAAAATCTCATTCTCACCATTACTCAATCATCAAGCTGATATCGCGCGCACACCTGCCAGTACCATGAAACTCGTTCCCAGCTTTATCGCTTTGGATACCATGGGTGCTGATTTTGTCTGGCACACTCGCGTCTATCACACGGGCATTATTATCGGCGACCGGCTGCACGGCGACTTGATTATTCAAGGCAGTGGCGACCCAAAGATGACCCATGAGCGATTGCAGCAATTACTCTATAAAGTGCAAGGATCAGGCATCCATCATATCGATGGTGATATTGTTGTGGATAGCTCGATTTTTAAAAATATCAGTAAAGACCCTGCCGCTTTTGACAACGCACCGTTACGCCCTTATAACGCCAGTCCCGATGGCTTTTTGGTGAATTTTAGTACCGTCGGTATCAAAAGCTATCCATTAGACAATGGTCAAGCCAGCCTAACCTATACACCGAAACTGGCGAATTATAACTTGCCTAATAAGATAGATATGCGTTCAGCGGCATGTGGACAAGCCCGTTATAGTCTTGCGCCGCAGTGGCAAGCTAAGCAGTTGGTATTGAATGCTGATTTGCCCAACAGCTGCCAAGAGCATGCTTTTTATGTTGCTTATCCTGATGCCAAAGACTTTGCCGCTCGTGTCGTCGCTGCAAAATGGCAAGCGCTAGGCAACACGCTGAGCGGCGATGTGATTAGCCAAGAAACGCCTTATGCTGCACAAAAATCTCTCAAAGCCAAACGCGGATTGGTGGCACTACCTATGTCCCCCTTACCGATTGTCAGCTATCCCTCTTTGAATTTAACCCAGCAGATTCACGATATTAACCATTTTTCAAATAATGTGATGACTGAGCAAGTGGCGCTATCGATCGGGGCTTATAACCAAGCTAATAATCAATCCAATAGCAAACCTAATAATAAGGCCGTCGATAAAACCGTCAATAAAGGCATTGATAAAAACATTAAAAGTCAAAATAGCTTATACCAATTTGGCAAACCGACTACGACGGACTATCCTGCAGCATTACAGACTATCGACCAGTGGTGGCAGACCAATCTAAGTACACCGCCACCACATTTAACCAATGGCTCAGGGCTTTGTCGTGACTGTACAATAACGGCAGCCAATCTAAGCGAGCTATTAACCTACGCTTATAGCCATCCAAGCTTCGATGCTTATGTCGACTCATTAGGGGTCGCTGGCGTCAGTGGCACCATTGCTGCTCATAGCAAACGCTTGCCTGAATCAACAGCCATCGGCCGCGCGTGGATAAAAACGGGTACTTTAAACAATGTCACCTCGATGGCAGGCTATGTCAAAGGGCTATCAGGACAAGATTATGTCGTGGTTGGCCTTATCAATAGTGACCAAGCGCTAAATGCTTATACTGCCCGCCCCGTGTTGGACGCGATGCTTGATTGGACCGCGCAGCATTGATTTTTAACAAAAATACTTTTTATTGAATCATGGATAAAGTATTCACTTTAATATTCTATTTTTTACCTTTATAAAGGTTCGCTTATGGCACGCAAAACCACCAACCTTAGCAAGCGTAATACTCGTTCAAACCGTCATGGGCTGCCGCAGGGTCATGAGTCAGTGCAACCTAAACTGGCACTCTATGTTGGTTTTTTTGCGATTGGTTATATTCTTGCCAGCGTGATATTTATGATGATTCAAACCAAGCTGGCTTTAAACTCACAGCTGGTCACCGTCATATCTATTTTTATCGGTACTTATATCGCAGTCAATAAATTCATCAAACATCAGCAGCGCGCTTTGAATAAATCTGAAATCAATCGCTTGATGTTTGGCGGTGTCGCTATCGTCTGGCTACTGACGGTCATTTATTTCTTAGCGATATGGTTCTTTTTATTTGATGAAGTGAGCCGTGAGGTTTTATCTGAGATGGCCATGCAGCAGCCGCTGCCACTACTGTCATCACTGGTTATGATTTTGGTGTTGACCTTGGTCAGTACTCGTATCAGTCTTTGGGCGCTCAACCACCTACTTAATCCCAAACAAAAAGCAAAGTGAGTTAGTCCTATTAAGGCAAGCCTCTACAAAGTTTATCTCCTATTAATACCTAAAATCCGTTAGGCTGACTTTAATAAGTCATGTTTTAACCATTGGCGGCATGGCATTTTTAATAGGAGCAATCATCATGGATATGGTTTTTTTTGACAATATAGACAAGCTTGGACGCATCGTCTTAACGACTGTTATGGTTTACCTATCAGTCGTACTGGTGACTAAAGCCTCTGGTAAACGCTCAACGTCACAGCTCAATAATTTTGATTGGATCGTCACTGTGATGATCGGTTCATTGGGTGCCAGCACTATTTTACTCAAAGACATTCCTTTTATAGAAGGAATTTCATCGATTTTGGTGCTCTACTTATTACAATTTTTGGTCACTAAATATGCCTCTGTCTCACCGCAATTTAGCAGTTTTATTCTATCCGAACCGCGTATCGTCTTTTATCAAGGGCAGTTTTTACCAGATACGATGCGTGCCGAGCGGTTGACTCGTCAGGAGATAGAGTGCGCGATGCGCTCCGAAGGGGTGAATAGCTTCGATGATGTTGAAGCCATTGTTTTTGAGTCTGATGCCAAGCTCACCATCATTCCAAAGCCTAGCCCAACTGAGGCTAGCGATAATAACCAAAGCTCAGAAGATACCGTGTCACAAACCATAAGGCCTTTGATGTGAGCCTTTGATATGAAAATAAAGTGACGTCAATCCAAGATAAGCGGCAGCAGTATTAGTGTCATTAAGCGCAAATAAACAGGGTAGCCAATTTGTATCAGCTACCCTGCCACTTTATATAATAATGATTATTAAATAGTTATTTTACCTAATAGCTATTTGATACGTTGCCAAGTCTGCGAGCGACCGAATACAGGTGAGCCTACATAACCACGTAGGTCTAAGCTTTGACCATTGTCGCTTAGGGTCAATTTACCAGAATAAGTTTTTCCCGATTCAGGGTCGACCAACTTGCCATGGCTCCATTTGTTGTTACCATCAGCCTTTAAACCTGATAAAATCTGTAAGCCTTCGACAGGCTGGTCTTTTAGACTACCTGGACATTTGGTACAGACAGCTTTAGCCTTTTCCTTATTAAGCACTTTGATAATTTTGCCTGAAACTTTGCCACTTTTTTCAGTTAACTGAATGACGGCCTTTTTTTCGCCTGTTTTATCATCAATGGTTTGCCATTGTGTGCCATCTAAAGAGGCAGCAAAGACAGAAGTAGAAAGCAAAACACCTGCAGTGAGAGTAAGTGCTTTTGAGATAGTACGATTCATGAACGACTCCTTTCATTAAAAAATACTTCAAGTTAATTTTTTGATTTATCATAAGACACGATACGGTTGCCTGTAATTTTCTCTTAAAGTGTTGACTTCCTCCGACTGCTTTTAAGTCGACATTTTTTATAAAATTATAAAAAGTTATAAAACAAGAAACTAAAGAACAACTGTTTGTCAAATAGTAGTAAACCATAAAAACCCCTGACGTAAAAGGATTGTTTGTTACATTAACTTAAGCGTAGAATTCTTTTGTTACGCTTTATCAATGATTAAAGTGGTATATATTATGAAGGTAAGAATTTTGACCGTTGGCAATAAGATGCCCAGCTGGGTACAGACAGGGTTTGATGAATACTTTAAACGTATTCAGCCAATGCTGAGTACAGAAATCGTGGAGCTTGCCGCTGCAAAGCGGGCAAAAAACCCTTCTGATGCCAATTTAGCACAGTACCGTGAGCAAGAAGGGCAGGCGATATTGGCCGCACATAATGCCTCAGGTCGTGAGCAACTATGGGTACTCGATGTCAAAGGTAAAATGCTCTCGACAGAAGGGTTGGCACATAAGCTAGCAGATGGCATGCAACAAGGCGATGATATTACCCTAGTGATTGGCGGTGCTGATGGGGTTTCGCCCGAGGTATTGGCAAAGGCCGATGTGAAATGGTCATTATCAGCGCTGACCTTACCGCATCCGCTGGTACGTGTGGTATTAATGGAACAGCTATATCGAGCGATGAGTATCAATAACAACCACCCTTACCATCGCGGCAATTAAATTAAAAAAAAGCTCTTTTACATAGCGCACCTTATTAAACATCATAAACCTAAATAATATAGGGGCTGTATAGAATTCATCTATTAGGACTGCTGATCGCTAAAATAATTCCAGACTAGGCGTAAATCGAAGGTAATGTCGAGACCTTAGCTAGATTTACAACAACGTCTGGGGCGATTTTAGCATCAGTCCGAAGGAACAGGACTATTTTTTGCCACTTCATAGCCAAAACTATCGCGCTTAGAATAACTAAACTTACTATTTTTGGCGTCGAATTGCCTAAAAAATAGTCTCTGTCAGTTCCTTAGCTGAATTCTATACAGCCCCTAGTCGATCCAATTTAAAAACGATACAGTGCGACTGCTATCAATTTTTCGCAGCCTCTGTCACGCCTGCGAACAGCAAGCAAGAAAAAATTGATAGCAGTCGCACGTTAATATCAACGACTCTTTTTTATATAGACCCGACTATAGATGAAATGACGAATAACCAGATTGAGAAATAGATGGATTGAAAATTACGCGCGCGCCCTAATAAATGGCACATGAGATATCCTAAACCTGTGCTACCCGATGCCCAAAATACCAATCATCATCGCGATGACAAAAGCGATGATTTATCGCTGTCGTTATCGACGCCAATTACAGCGGCCGCTGCTTGGGCAGATGAACCTCAAATAGCCAGCGCTGCTAAACCGCCTAAACTACCGGCATTATTTATCTCGCATGGTGCCCCGACGTTGGCGATTGAACAATCTGCTACAACCAGCGCGCTGGCGCGTATCGGCCAAAACTTACCTAAGCCGCGTGCTATCATCATTATGTCAGCGCATTGGCAATCCGCCAAACTAGAAATCAGCAGTAATCCGCAGCCCAAGACGTGGCATGACTTTTCAGGCTTTGAGACAGAACTGTATGAGCTACAATATCCAGCAGCAGGTCAGCCAGCGCTTGCCGAAACACTGGCGCAGCAGCTCACTGCCCGCGGTATTAATTGTAGTTTGAATCCAATGCGTGCCAGTGATCATGGCGTCTGGGCGCCGCTTTTGCATCTTTATCCGCAGGCGGATATTCCTATCGTACAGATATCACTGCCTCAGCATTACGATAGTGCTGCCTGCTATCAATTGGGCGCGCAATTGGCGCAGCTGCGTCGTGAGCAAATACTCATCATTGGCTCGGGTAATATCACCCATAACTTACAAGCGCTACGCTGGCAAGCGGATAGTATCGACCAAACGGCAAAAGACTTTAAAGTCTGGTTACTACAGCAGCTAAAAACGGATATTCCCACTGCACTAGATTGGCAGCAATACCCCAACTATCAACACATCCATCCAAGTGATGAGCATTTGCTACCATTATTTTTTGCCTTAGGTGCTGGTCAACGCGTCTCTGTGGTGCATCAAAGCATGGCGCACCATAGCTTAGGCATGGATATCTACCGCTTTGATTGAAAACGTCTTATCAAAGCGATAAGCGCGTCTTGCAATTACTTCTCAAACGCCGCCTTAGTAAATAAACCCGCACGCTCCATCTCACCTGCCACACTGAATAAAGTCGTCTCATCATTCATGCGTCCAATCAGCTGCACCCCAATTGGTAGACCTTTTTTACTCATACCGACAGGCAACGACATAGCCGGTAATCCGGTCACATTACCCAATATGGTAAAGGCCATTTTGCCCAGCACTGGCGCACTCAGCTTCTCAATCATACCCGAGCTAAAGGCATACTTACCCATATCAACGCCTTTATTCAGCAAACCAGCGCTACGCATGAGCATCTCATCCATCTTACTTGGTGGTAGCACGCCGTGTTTAACAGCAGGCGTCGGTACGGTTGGAGATAGAATCATGTCGTAGGTTTCTAATAATAAACCAGTTTGATATTGGCTGTCATGCCAGCCGTGCTTGGCATGGGCCAAATCTACTGCTGATAGCGAACGTCCAAGCATCGCCATGTTATAAGTCTGCGGCTCTAGGTTTTGTATATGCTGCGCGCCATAACAGCGCTCGATATTATCGATGGTAAAGGCAGTGTGCGCGCAGACCACCACCAAAAAATCATGCCAAAACTGTTCGATATTGATATTAGGTTCCGCAGGCACCACTCGATGACCCATCGCTTCTAACTGCTTAGCAGTCTGTTCTAATACAGCAAGTACCTCTTTATCAACTACAGTGTTAGCAACTAACGGCTGTTGATGTAGCGCGATGGTTAATTGTTTTGGTGCACGCATAGCGGCTTGCAAAAATGTGCCATCGGGCGGTGCGATAACATAAGGCGCGCCGATTTCTACACCGCTGGTCGCATCCAGCATCGCGGCACTATCGCGCACGCTACGGGTAATTACATGATCCGCGACTGCTCCATCCCATCCTTCACCAAATGCTGGGCCCATTGGGTTACGCCCGCGACTGGGTTTGAGCCCAAACGCGCCGCACCATGCAGCAGGAAAGCGTATCGAGCCACCGCCATCCCCCGCGCCTGCCATCGGTACGATGCCACTTGATACTGCCGCTGCACTACCGCCAGACGACCCACCAGAGCTGTAGCCTTTCTTAAAGGGATTGTGCGTCACGCCATGTGCTTTAGGTTCGGTAGTGATAATCAAACCAAATTCTGGGGTATTGGTTTTACCAAAAGTATTGACGCCAGTAGCTTTCATACGTTTTACAATTTCGCTATCGCTTTCTGAGATGATATTGACGCTACGACTGCCCATGGTGATAGGCTCGCCCTCAAAATGAAACGATAAGTCTTTGAGGAGATAAGGCACCCCGTTAAATGCCCCTGCTGGTAAGCCTTTTTGTGCCGAAGCATAAGCACGCTCATCAAAACGGTGGATAATCGCATTCAATTTAGGATTGATTTTGTTGGCTTGATGGACAGCGGCGTCTAGCAATTCTTTGGCACTGACTTCCCCTGCATTGACCAGTGCAGCCAATGCTAAACCATCGTATTGGGTATATTCTTTGAACATAATTAACCTTCCTTGGATAGTGATTGAATTAAGGTTTGTTTTTAAACTTTATGCTTATTTATCTTATAATCAACCACCAGTTTAGTATAAAAAATCACTACTTATAGCTGATAAACAAACTCATTGGTCATTTGAACACCATAGTTAAAACACGCTAAATTCCTGCGGGTATGATGTATCAATATTACCTTTCATTGACACTAGAGCCTGTCCTCAACCCAAACCATAATATCTAAATGGGCTAAAAATGAGGGTACGCCCTAGCTCAACGATATTTTTCAAATAAAAAAGCGAGCCACTCTTGTGACTCGCTTTTTATGATTAATCAAACTGACCATCGTCTACATCAATAGCTCGCGCTTACCGCTTTTACCCATCGAGCTGACCAGTCCCGCCTCTTCCATTGAATCGACAATACGCGCCGCGCGATTATAACCAATGCTGAAT
Organism: Psychrobacter sp. AOP3-A1-26; assembly: GCF_052378235.1. Lineage (NCBI taxonomy): Bacteria > Pseudomonadati > Pseudomonadota > Gammaproteobacteria > Moraxellales > Moraxellaceae > Psychrobacter > Psychrobacter sp. AOP3-A1-26. The sequence goes on along the minus strand of NZ_JBQSXN010000030.1, from coordinate 7,399 downwards.
TTACGCTGGATACTAGAAGCTGAAACTTTGCGCGTTTCCATGATAAAAGCCACTGCGTCATTATAAAGGTCATCATCCTCACCAGATGCATTGCCAGTGCTACCACCACCCGGACTAGATAATTCAAAGTTGCCAGCCATATTATCAATATAATCAGGTGCGCCGCGCTCACGCCATGCATCACAGACACGGTTGACTTCTTCGTCACTGACATAAGCACCATGCACACGATCTGGCTCAATTTGCCCTGGTCCTAAAAACAGCATATCACCATTGCCCAGCATATCTTCAGCGCCACCACTATCCAGAATCGTCCGTGAGTCGACTTTTGAGTTGACTCGCAATGCCGCCCGTACAGGAATATTGGCTTTAATTAGACCTGTAATGACATCGACTGACGGACGCTGGGTAGCAAGCATCAAGTGAATCCCTGCCGCCCGTGATTTTTGGGCCAAACGGGTAATAAGCTCTTCTGCTTGCTTACCAACCTGCATAATCATATCGGCAAACTCATCGGCGACAATCACAATCATCGGCAAGGTTTTTAGCTTCGGCGCTTGGCTCACACTGACGCTATCATTGGGTCGCCATAATGGATCGAGCATCGGGTTACCCGATTGCTCAGCAGCGATAACTTTTTTGTTAAATTCATTAAGCTTACGCACTTTGAGCAAACTCATCAGCTGATAGCGACGCTCCATTTCTGCCACACACCATGACAAGCTACTGGCCGCCTCGGTCATATCAGTGACTACAGGCGTCAGAAGATGTGGAATATCGTTATAGTTGGCAAGTTCGAGCTGCTTTGGATCAATCAAAATAAGACGCAGCTCATTTGGCGTATATTTAAGTAGCATCGATAGCAGCATAGAGTTGACCAACACCGATTTACCAGAGCCTGTGGTACCAGCGACCAGCATATGCGGGGCACGGGCAAGGTCAGTAATAATCGGATTACCGCCGATATCTTTACCCATCGCCATACTGATTTGTGCTTTGGGATCGCTGAATTTTTCGGTGTTTAGTAGCTCAATCAAGCGCACCATTTCGCGCTGCTTATTCGGCACTTCGATACCAATATAAGGCTTGCCTGGAATAACTTCGACCACACGCAAAGACGCCATCGACAGCGAGCGCGCCAAATCTCGTGAAATACCAGTTACCTTACTGGCTTTTACCCCAGCAGCAAGCTCCACTTCAAAACGGGTGACCACTGGGCCTGGAATGGCATTAGCCACAGAAGCCTTGACATTGAATTCTTGTAGCTTAATTTCTAGTAATTCGGACAGCTGCTCAAGCTCAGAAGCTGTATAGTTTGGCTTACGGTCAGGATCTGGTTTATCTAAAAGAGACAACTCTGGAATTGGGGTTAGGCTGCTACGATAAGCAGCCGTTTGCATCGAGCGTGATTTTTGACTGAACGCGGCATCATCACTAATATCAGGCATGACGGCTGCATCAATACGTTCAACACTGTCATCTTCTGGCATCATGTCAGTAATGTGATTACTGCTATCACCCTCTGGCACGGCAAAGCTTACCGTTGGTGTTGCCGCAGCCGGTGATTGGGTGCTGGCGGTAGGATTAGCGTTTGGCACGTTAGCCGTTGCCACTGTTGATGCTGCTTTTGACGTTGTTTTAGGCGCTACTTTAGGATTGGCAGGTGGTGTATTGGTTGGCGTCATATCCGCCACGTCTGTCACTGGTGCACTAACTTCTGCCGCTGGCGTAGCGACTTCTGCTACTGTCGGGGGCACCGATGTTTCAGGTGCAACTGCCGATGCAGCATGAGGCACTGGCTCAGCTTCATGATTAGACGGCTGAGCCAAAGATTGACTGGTTACGTCAGTAGAGGCGTCAGGAGAAAAATTAACAGACCAATTCGAAATATCCTCATTAGGCATAGCCGTTGTAGGCTCTACTGTCGGTTGCCCTACAGGCGGCTCAGCTATATGCTCTGTCTGAGGCACTGCTTCAGGTTTGGTAACCTCAAGTTGTTCCGCAGTTGATAACGAGCCAGAGCCAGCTGCATGCTCTGCCAGCCATGCATCTGCTAATGTATCAGTGTTCTGAATGGTGTCTTCGGACTCGGGTAGAGCAGATTCTGTACCCGCTCGATGAACCGTCTCGTTATTTGCTGATGTCTCGAGCGGTGGCTGGACGACTTCCTCTGTGTCATTCACCACTGTTTGAGCCACGGTTGTTTCTACCGGATTGGCTGACATAACTGGAGATACTGGGGTGGTTTCATCTAACGATTCGAGACCGGTATCATTGTTATCATTAGAAACAGGGTCAACAGCACTACTAGCGCTATAAGCCATTGGGTCGCTGGCTAATAAATCATCCACAGTATTGGCATCATTCCAAGCAAAACTCGGCTCAACTTTACGAACAGGAGTCATTGTAGGATTTGCAGACGTCGAGGTACTTGTCTGGCTAACCGTATTATTAGTCGTACCATTAGGCATCACAGCCGCTGTGTCTGCATACTCATAATGGCTCTGATTAGACATAGCGTTTTTATTGGACATGGCAGCCTGCGTGGCCGCTACCGACGCTTTTACACTATCAGCCAGTCCTGATGACGTCAAGAATTCTGACAGCACATTGCTGAACCGACCGCTATTCTCTGCTGCTAGGGCACTGTTAGCCTGATCATCTGATTGTAACTCTAGTGGCAACTGCTTGTGTTGTGGCATTTCTTGACTGGTTTTTTGATCTGCTATGTCGTTAGCATTTGGTTGTGTGGTGTTGCTTTTTTGAGTCGACTGCCCTTTATCCTGTGCTATACCTTTGTTTTTTATACCTGAGCCAAACCATGACAGCGCGGTAATTTTCTGATAAATCGCCAACCAATGAATATTAAAGGCAAAGGTAGCAGTAATAATGACAAACACTGTCAAGAACACCACACTCCCCCACTGCGATAGCAACTGTGCCAAACGCGCCTGCAGTTCAAGCCCAATGATACCGCCTGCGACACCTTCAAGCCCTGTCGTTACAGGATCGGCTACTTGCTGTACTAGAGCGACCAATTGCGCAAATAAAGCACTGGCACTTAATATTAAAAACACATAAGCGACCATCCGCATCAGCCAAAATGTTGGCTTATTGTCCCACCAAATAAGGATAGACTCATAAACCATAAACGCTAGCAGCCACCATGCTCCAAAACCAAAGAAGCTATAGAGCAAATCAGACAACCAAGCACCCGACGCGCCGCCCATATTATTAATCGTGGTCATATCACTACTGATGTGCGACCAGCTAGGATCATTACCGGTATAGGTTATCAAAATGACAAAAAGATAAACGGCCAGTACTAACCCAAGGAGGGTAAATATTCCCTTTTTTAAATACTCAATAAGCGGTGCTGATATCACGTAAAGTCTGCCTTGTTATTAATACTAATTGGTCGCCAACGCATGACTAAGCCTAATCATGCTGACATAAAGTGTTGATAAAGATAGAGAGTGCTGATATAAACGCACCTCGCGTAATATTTAATAAGGATACGTCTATAATGTATATAGTCTCTTTCGACAACGGTAAATAACCGTTATCGTTTAGCCCCTATCAAACTTGGCATAACTTCTTATAATAACAAATACATAGCCGCAGTGGCGACCGTCTTCTAAAGAAAGTGGGTAAGAAAGTAGGTCAATATGCTATTTAGACAAAAAACCATATTACACGCAAATCATAACGAACAGAATAAGGCTAACAATATTGCTTAAACCCTATAAAATACCAGCTGTTTCTAACCCTAATATTTCAAGGGAATATACTTTGATTCTAATGATACCGGTGTTTGTTTTAGCAAACTTGCACTTTGTACCACATACCCTTATGTTATTATCACACAGCAATTAGAAAAACCATATTATTAGGGCGTGTCCTCAATCTGAGCATGAAACTTTAAATGGGCTAAAAATGGCTAAATCTTTGATAAACTGCGTCAAATAGCTGGTTCATATCTCGATATTAACTGTACTATTTTCCTTGTTTATCTGCGATTTATCTCATTTTTATCACCATTTTCAAAGTGAGAATACGCCCTAGAAAATTTGAAAAATTAGCTTAAGAACTTATATTTTTAACACTTATATTTAGCAAGGAATACCTTATGGCAACTGATAATAACGCTCCACGTCACGAAAAACTCATTATCTTAGGCTCAGGCCCCGCGGGTTATGCGGCCGCCGTTTATGCGGCACGTGCCAACCTCAAGCCAGTTATGGTCACTGGTATGGAAGTAGGCGGGCAATTAACCACCACTACCGAAGTTGACAACTGGCCAGGTGATGCACATGATTTGACGGGTCCAGCATTGATGGATCGCATGAAAGCCCATGCCGAACGCTTCGGTACCGAATTGGTTTATGACCATATCAATGAAGTGAATCTAAATGAGCGCCCTTTTCAATTGACCGGTAATAACGGCAGTTATACTTGCGATGCTCTTATTATCTCAACGGGTGCATCAGCGCAGTATTTAGGGCTAGAATCCGAAACCAAATTCCGCGGCCTCGGCGTATCTGCTTGTGCTACGTGTGACGGTTTCTTTTATAAAGATCAAAAAGTCGCGGTGATTGGTGGCGGCAATACAGCCGTTGAAGAAGCTTTGTATCTATCAAATATCGCTTCTGAAGTGACCTTAGTACATCGCCGCGACAGCTTACGCTCTGAAAAAATCTTACAGGACAAGCTGTTTGAAAAGGTCAAAAACGGTAATATCAAAATCGAATGGAACCATCAGGTCAAAGAAGTGGTCGGTGATGATATGGGGGTCAATGGTGTGATCATCGAATCTATGATTGATGGCAGCACCAAACAATTAGATACGATGGGTATGTTTGTCGCTATTGGTCATAAGCCTAATACTGACTTGTTTAAAGGTCAGCTAGACATGAAAGACGGCTATATTGTCGTCAATAGTGGTCTAAATGGTAATGCTACCCAATCCAGTATCGAAGGGGTTTTTGCCGCTGGTGACGTCGCCGACCATGTTTACCGTCAAGCGATTACCTCTGCTGGCACGGGCTGTATGGCTGCGCTTGATGCTGAAAAGTATTTGGATGCAATGGGCGAAACAATCGCTCGTGACCATACTTATGCCTCGACATTGACTGAAGATAAAGAAGCTTAAATGAGCGACTTTACCAATGACAATAATATGAATATCCATACTACACATATAACGCCTGAGACTTTAAAAAGTCTTGGGCGTTATGACTTCCCTGACCCTATTTCTATCGACCCTGATGGCATTGGTGTGGTCGCTATGGGTGGTGACTTGGCACCCGACACGCTGATTTCTGCTTACGCACAAGGATTGTTTCCTTGGTTTAATGAAGACGAACCTATCGCGTGGTGGTGCCCTGATCCACGCTGCGTGATGGTGCCGACTGACTATAAACCCAGTAAATCGCTACGCAAACAGGCTAACCGTGAACGTTGGCAATTAACCCTAAACCAAGCGTTTGATGACGTCATCCATGCCTGTAGTTTACCGCGCAGTGATGGCCTCAATAATAAACAGCCCGAGGGCGAGCATACTTGGATTCATAACGAGATGATTGAAGCTTATACTGAGCTGCACACTCAAGGCTTTGCGCACAGCATTGAAATATGGGATGATAAAAAACAGCTCATTGGTGGTCTCTACGGGCTAAAAATAGGGGGTATTTATTTTGGCGAATCGATGTTTCATACCGCCTCTAATGCCTCAAAACTGGCATTTTGGGGCTTGATGCGGTTGTGCGAGCAGAGTCAGGTAGCGCTTGTCGATTGTCAGCTGCCAAACGAGCATTTACTAAGTTTGGGCGCAACTATTTTACCTCGCGCTGACTTTCTCACTCAATTGGACACCCTTATAGGTACCCCTTCGACCTTATGGCAAAACGGCTCGCATAAACCTTTGCCAGTATCGCTGCTTGACACGGGGCAAGCTTGGCCACTTAAATTGTGAGGTGCATTTGACTAAATACCTCAGCAGTCATACCTTTTATTAACTACTTTCTATTAATCACTACTTACTAGTCGTTACTTAACCATGAGGTTATTATGGCACCCGATACATCATTTTTGTTAATAGGCACACTGGCGACCAAAGCCAACACCACCAAGGATACCGTCCGTCACTATGATCAATTGGGTCTGCTAAAATCTCGTAAACGTCAAGCGGGCTCGCGTCTGTATACCGAATTTCATCCAGAATGTATTGAACGCATCGAGCTGATAAAAAGTGCTCAAGCCATTGGTTTTACGCTCACTGAGATTAGAGATAGCTTGAATGATTATTACGATGGTCAGCTAGATATTGATTTGCAGCTCACACTCACCCAACAAAAACTGGCCCAAGTCAAAAAACAACAAGCCAATATCAACGTTATGGTGGACCTACTAAGCGAGCGTATCGATGTTTTAGAGCAGATGAGAGCCGATAGTGGTTATACACCCGATATTGAAGTCTGTAAAAAAACCATACCTTCGCAGTAAGGGCACACCCTATATAGTCAGCACTAAATGAATAAAATACATTATGTTTTGATACGCGATTGGGATAAGTTTTTTTTACTTGCTGTGTCTACGCTGACAGAGGCTGCAAAAAATTCATATCAATCGCGCTTTGCCTTTTTCACATAGGACTGTCTATATTAAGTATAAATACGCTGCATGATAAGCGCGTCAACAGCTGGTTGATGTGATGATTGATAATAACCTTTACGCTTGTGAATCATGGTGAAATCTTGCTTTTCATATAAGGCTATTGCCGGTGCATTATCTGCTCGCACTTCTAATAACAAACTCTCTACCTGATTTGCTTTTAATGTCTCATTTAGCTCAGTAAAAACCTGTGAAGCAATGCCTTGACGTTGATAGTTAGGATGCGTACCGATTCGTAAAATTTCTGCTTGCTCAAAAACTCTTTGATATAAGCAGTAGCCCACCACTTCGTTTTTGGCAACAGTCATAACCACTATTAAATTAATACTATCCTGTCCAAACAAATCGTTAATTGTTTGATAAGTCCATGGGGCTTGGAGCTGGACAACAGCCTCAATATCAGCCACAGTTTGAATAGCGGCTGTACAGTCATCTGCTGCGGTGGTTAGCATTGCTATATTAAACATACACCCTCTTCTATTGATACCAAACCCAAAAAGTACGATTAGCTGTGTCAAACTCGCTTAGTCTACAAGGCGCAGTACTTTCACTCGTTTCCCTTGCCACTCTAGTTTTTATGAATAGTATTATTTTTCAAATCGAGATTACTCTACATCCAAATATAATTAAAATACTTTAAAAACGCCACCTGCAGTACGTGATGTATCGATTTTACTTTTCACTGACTATATAGGGTTTCAATACTTCATATTAGCGACCAAGGCCA
>NZ_JBQSXN010000029.1:0-35054 GCF_052378235.1 Psychrobacter sp. AOP3-A1-26 | reverse complement strand
GGTCAACCACCTAAAATTTATAACATAATTAAGCGAGTATCGACCACATTAAGATAATTATTAAAAGGGTGCACATACTAATGTGCAGATATTATAAGAAAATTGTCGCCAATAACAAGCCTTTTAACCAATTATTGGCGTATTTCCTATTAACAATATAACGCTAAGCAGTATATTGCTTTTATTTATACAATTTTACTCGTCATCATCTTTAGAGTTGAACTTAGAGATAATGTCAGCAGCAACTGATTTTGGAATCTCAGCATACTTTTGGAATTCCATAGAGTACGTTGCACGGCCTTGTGACATTGAGCGCATTTGCGTGGCATAACCAAACATTTCCGCTAATGGTACTTCAGCACGAATCTGCTTAGTACCGCCAGGCAAGTCTTCCATACCCTGAACCATACCACGACGACGGTTAAGATCGCCCATGATATCGCCCATGTAGTCTTCAGGTGTTTCAACTTCTACTTTCATTACAGGCTCAAGTAGCGCAGGGTTTGCCGCCATGAAACCTTTTCTGAAAGCGATAGAACCAGCCATTTTAAATGATAACTCATCCGAGTCAACATCATGGTAAGAACCATCATACAAAGTCGCTTTTACACCAACGATTGGGTAACCAGCAAGTACGCCGTTTTTCATGCGCTCTTGGATACCTTTATCAACCGCACTGTGGAATTCTTTTGGTACCGTACCACCAACCACTTCTTCAGCGAATTCATATTCGACGTCGCCTGCTGGATCAAGTGGCTCAAGACGTAACCAAACGTGACCAAATTTACCACGACCACCTGTTTGACGGACGAATTTGCCTTCTTGCTCGATGGTTTCACGAATCGTTTCGCGATAAGCAACCTGTGGCGCACCGATGTTGGCTTCAACACCAAACTCACGCTTCATACGGTCAACTAGAATCTCAAGATGCAGCTCACCCATACCACTGATGATCGTCTGACCCGACTCTTCGTCAGTATGTACACGGAATGATGGATCTTCTTTAGCCAAACGACCCAAAGCAATTGACATTTTTTCTTGGTCAGCTTTGGTCTTAGGTTCAACCGCTAGGCTGATAACTGGATCTGGGAATTCCATACGCTCAAGTGTAATGATGTTGCTTTCATCACATAGCGTATCGCCAGTACCCACATCTTTCATGCCAACTAACGCTGCGATATCACCAGTACGAATTTCTTCAAGCTCTTGTTGTGAATCTGCCATCATCTGTACGATACGGCCAACACGCTCACGCTTCATTTTAACAGGGTTGTAAACACTACCACCTTGCTTGATGACACCTGAATAAACACGAACGAAGGTTAAGTTACCAACGAACTTGTCATTCATAATCTTAAATGCAAGCGCTGAAAATGGCTCGTCATCTGAAGATTCACGGAAGCCTTCACTTTCTTCTTTATCGTTCAGGATACCTTTAATAGCAGGTACATCTGTTGGATCTGGAAGATACTGAATAACCGCATCCAACATTCTTTGCACACCTTTGTTTTTAAAGGCAGTACCACAAAGTAGTGGGATGATTTCATTGTTAATGGTTAATTGACGAAGCGCACCATGAATTTGTTCTTCTGACAATTCACCGTTCTCTAAGTACTCTTCCATTAACTCTTCAGTGGCTTCAGCTGCGTTTTCTACCAGATACTCGCGATACTCTTCTGCTTTTTCTTGTAGTTCAGCTGGAATTTCGCGCAAGTCATATTCCATACCTTGAGACGCTTCGTCCCAATAAATGGCTTTCATGCTGACTAGATCAACCACACCTTCAAAGTCGTCTTCTTTACCAATTGGAATAACCAAAGGTACTGGCTTGCCACCTAGACGAGTTTTGATTTGGTCGATAACGCGATAGAAATCTGCACCAACGCGATCCATTTTGTTGACAAATGCAAGACGTGGTACTTTATATTTGTTTGCCTGACGCCATACGGTCTCAGACTGTGGCTGAACGCCGCCTACTGCACAGTAAACCATGCAAGCGCCATCAAGAACACGCATAGAACGTTCAACTTCAATCGTGAAGTCAACGTGACCTGGGGTGTCAATGATATTGATACGGTGTTCGTCGAACTGCTTCGCCATACCTGACCAAAAGCAAGTAGTCGCCGCTGAGGTGATAGTAATACCACGCTCTTGTTCTTGCTCCATCCAATCCATGGTAGCTGCACCGTCATGGGTTTCACCAATCTTGTGACTAACACCGGTATAGAACAAAACACGCTCAGTAGTGGTCGTCTTACCAGCATCAATGTGCGCTGAGATACCAATATTGCGATAGCGCTTTAGGGGAGTTTTACGAGCCATAGTGTTTTCCTAGGAAAAGTCGTGTATATAATAATGAGTTGTGTCTCTACCTCATACTCTATGACAAAGCGTTCAGCTTCGTAATATTACTTACTGATCATTGGACCTAATACGGACAATAAAAGAGCAAATACTAAGAATAGTGCGGCATCAAATCTAGGATGCTCCCTAGTAAACAGTATCGTTTAAGAGGAGCATCTTGATAGATATCCGCCATCTCAGCTGCTAATAAGTTAAACTTACTTACAACCGAACGGATGATGGCGGCAATCAATAGAATAAAAACAATGTGCGATTAATTGACCTCAGTCATTAATCTAGAACCACTGTATAACAGCCATTCAAAAAACATCTTAGAAGCGGTAATGAGAGAATGCTTTGTTAGCATCTGCCATGCGGTGAACTTCGTCACGCTTTTTCATAGCAGCGCCTTTGCCATCAGCAGCATCATTCAATTCGCCTGCTAAACGCAAAGCCATTGATTTTTCAGAACGCTTAACAGCAGCTTCAGCTAACCAACGCATAGCCAAGGCGGTACGACGGGAGGGGCGTACTTCCATTGGTACTTGATAGGTTGCACCGCCAACACGGCGAGCTTTCACTTCTACCATTGGGCGTACATTTTCTAAGACTTCTTCAAAGAAAGCGACTGGATCTTCAATCTTGCGCTTTTCACTTACTGTTTCTAGTGCACCATAAACGATACGCTCAGCAGTAGATTTTTTACCATGGCTCATTACATGGTTAATGAATTTTGCAACAGTTTGGCTACCAAACTTAGGATCCGGTAGGATCTCACGGGTAGCAATGACGCGACGTCTTGGCATAATAATAATCCTTTTCTTCAGGAGTGTCTGACATTCACAATCTCGCACCAGTTGTATATTAGGTGGCGTTATATCGAGTTGTCAGTCAGCCTTACTGCATGGCGGTATGTTATAGCAATAAATCATCTACTTAATAAAGTTATCGCTGACACCAGACCCATGCACAGTTAATGGGTGATACAAAAAAGCTCATTTAATAACGGTTAGTTATTAAACTTTAGGCTTCTTAGCACCATATTTAGAGCGACCTTGTTTACGGTCTTTTACGCCTGCGCAATCTAGTGCACCACGAACGGTGTGATAACGTACACCAGGTAGATCTTTTACACGACCACCACGGATAAGAACAACACTGTGCTCTTGTAGGTTATGACCTTCGCCGCCGATGTAGCTTGATACTTCATAGCCTGAAGTCAAACGTACACGACATACTTTACGCATGGCTGAGTTAGGTTTTTTAGGCGTGGTAGTATATACACGAGTACATACACCGCGGCGCTGTGGACACGCTTCCAACGCAGGAACTTTTGACTTTTCCTTGATGGTTTTGCGACCTTTACGAATCAATTGGTTAGTTGTTGCCATAAGGCATCCTTCTCCCGTTTGGTATAAAACAAAAAAATGGGGCAATACACCCTCATCTGACGTTAGTGGCAGATTTCGGAGCACCCATTTTTAGGACAATGTATTATAAAGAGTTGTTGCAGCTATTTCAACCACTTATGAATGGTTTCACTTTACAACATTCGATAGATATGCTTAACGCCTACTACCATACTATTTTATCTGTTGTTAATTTAAAACTAACTAAAAACAGACTACTAAATATGGTATCGAAAGTAACGCTGTGCATAATTTAGATAAGATATTTAGAAATAAATAAACAGCGATTTACAGTGGTTATATGACGATATTATCTTATTTTTCAATAGAAAAAGATACTATCGTCATAATTAAAAACACCTCACACCTTTGAGCAGATTACAGTGTATGAGTTTGCTTTATACAAAATAGAAAAACTAGGCAGGTATCACCGCTCTACTTACTTTGTTTATCGACTGCTTTATCAGTGTCATTTGTGCTTTTTTCAGAGGGTTTGGCGGCACTACCCTTTTTATCACTTTTTTTCTCTGAGGCTTTTTGCTTCTCTGAGACTTTTTGCTTAGTATTCTTTTGTGTCACATTTTCCGGCTTAGCGTCTTTTTTCTCGCTATCTTCTTTGCCACTACTTTTCTTATCTGTTTTTTTAGCTGTTGCTTTTTCTGACTCTATATTAGTGCTTTCGGCAGTATCTTTTGCCTTTGTTTCTTTTTGCTTAGCATCTTCAAGACTTTCAGCGTTTTTAGAGTCCTGCTGCTTGTCTTTATCAGCAGGTTTAGTGACCTCTGCTTCGCTGCTACTGTCATCCGTAATCGCACGATTGGCAAGCTTGGTTTCAGGCGCAAAAGTCGCTTGAGCAACACCAATCACTTCATCGATCAACTGACTGTTGTAGCGCATACCAATGAAGACCGCGGTGAACGGTAATAAGCGGCGCATCCACGATAGATTGATTTGGTCTAAATCAATACCAACCTGACCTGCAATTTTATCGACTTGCTCAGCATAGAAGTTTACGTTGGTGTTTTTTAGGCCCAGATTTTTAAGCTCACTGTGTAGACCGCTGCTTTGTGCATTATCTAGTAAGCCCTTACCGATGCCTATACCTGCTAGCAACGCTTGTTTTTCTTGCATTTTGCTCAAGTCAGCATTGGCAAGCAGCTCATAGGCCATCTTGACACCTTGCTTACCCGTTAGCGGCTTATTGTAGACCGCGCCCAATTGGTAAACGGTACGTAATGAAACCAATAGCAACCACAGCGTATCAGCAAGTAGCCCTGGCAAACCAGCTAAACCTGTAATCCCGCCTAGCGTTGCAAGCGCGCGGTTTTGATTGGCGATGTCGGTTGCCAATGCATAGCGCTGCTCATTATCTAAGCTGGCAATATCGGCAAAGCGATGTTGATTGGGCAGATCAATCTGGCTCCAATTGGCAGCAAGCTTGGCAATCTGAGCAAATGCCCCATCTAACGTCGATTGAAAAAAGCTATTGGGCACCACTTTTTTGGCGTATTTACCATAAGTGGCAAAACGCGGCCCCAATAACTGCTGGGTTGCTTTTAAGGTTTGTTCACGGAATAAGTCTTGCTGATAATCTTCATCGCCTAGGTTAACCGCTTTAAATTGACGCGGTTTACTGGTTTTAGCATTCATACTATCTATGACCGCCCCTACTCGTTCAAGATTATTACGAGTAAAAGAGCCAACGGTGGTGATACTTTTAGAAAGAGTGCTACGCTTTGCCATGATGATATCCTTAATATATGGTTTGGTTATTTATTATAAACTGCTTATTTTTTTAGTATTAATCAGTGTACCATTCTAACGAATAATCAGTCTAAATGTCAGTGCTAACAATGTTATTGCTCTCATCCGTTTTGTATCTAAAAGTATCACTTATTGATGACCGGCCAATTTCTTTAAGATACAACTTTATGATGTGTAGTATAAATATAGGCAGTTCTAAATAAAATCGATACGCCGGTAGCTATGCGCTAGCTGTTATAAAGTAAATCATCTATAAACTGGTTCTATTTTATGACTAACATAGCAGCTTTTACGACGCTCAAAACTGCTAAAACCAATAGGTACTTGTTTTTGAAGATACGCATTATTTTGTGGTTATTTTGCACTTATACAAAGATTTTAGGCTCTTGATACGTTATGATATGCCATAACTCACAGTACAGCTGTACTTCTATTTATAGTTAGCCATTTATAGAGTATATAGGTTTATGATGACCGTTATAATGGCTACAAAATAAGCATTTAATACTCGCGAACCTCTTCGATTAGAACATTCTTAATATTAAAAAGAGAGACGTTTGAGGTTGAATAATAGAAGTCAGTATTCAAAAACGATTGCTAAAGGTAATTCTCCAAAATCGTTACTCATAAGGAATAGAATATGCGCCGCGTTGTTATCACTGGAGCAGGGATTGTCTCTTGTATCGGACATGATTTAGCTACTGTCACCGACTCTCTTAAACAAGGCCGCTCTGGCATTACATTCAATGAATCGTATGCTGAGCACCAATTTAAATCACACCTTAGCGGTAGTATCGATAAATCAGCGCTTGATACCTCAGCTATCGACCGTAAATTAAAACGGTTTTTTAGCGACGCCAGTCTCTATGCCTATGTCAGCGCCTTAAATGCTATTGAGCACGCTGGATTATCACTTGAGACTATTAATAACAATCCGCGTGTGGGCGTAGTAGCAAGTTCAGGCGGCGCCTCAACCGAAAATATCGTCAATGCTATTGATGCGATGCGCGAAAAAGGTCTACGCGGTGTCGGCGCCATGGCTGTACCAAAAACCATGGGCAGCTCGGTATCTGCAGCACTAGCGACGGGTTTAAAAATCCATGGTATTTCCTACTCTCTATCTTCTGCATGTGCCACCTCAACCCATTGTATCGGTCATGCCGCTGAGCTGATCCAGCTAGGCAAGGCGGACGTGGTACTCGCCGGTGGTAGTGAAGCTGAACACTGGACACAGTCTTGTATGTTTGATGCCATGGGCGCAATGAGTACTCAGTATAATGATACGCCGAAACTTGCCTCAAGAGCATATGATAAAGACCGTGATGGCTTTGTGATTGCCGCTGGTGGTGCGATGGTGGTGGTAGAAAGTTTAGAACATGCCCAAGCGCGCGGTGCCAATATTTTAGCCGAAATCGTCGGTTACGGTGCCAGCTCAGACGGTGCAGAAATGGTTGCACCAAGTGGCGAAGGTGCCGTTCGCTGTATGCAGCTAGCCCTTGCTGAAGCAGGATTACAAAGCGTCGATTATATAAATAGTCACGGTACGAGCACGCCATTAGGCGATATCACCGAGCTCAAAGCCATTGCTAAAGTCTTTGGCGATGATGTCAGTCAAGTACCCGCTATTAGCTCGACCAAATCCATGACTGGCCATAGCTTGGGTGCAGTCGGTGCTCAAGAGCTGATTTATTGCTTATTGATGCTAAAAGAAGGCTTTATCACCCCCAGTATCAACATTGAGCAACTCGATCCTGCTGCCGAAGGCTTTGATATTGTCACTGACAAGCGTGACGTTAAGCTCGAAACGCTCATGAGTAATAGCTTTGGCTTTGGCGGCACAAATGCTACCCTCATCATCAAAAAATTTGACGCCTAAATATGGTCGCACCATTTAATCACAAAACTGAGCAGACAGTTTCTGCGCCATCGCCAGCTACCAAACCTAGCTGGCGTTTTGGTGACTTACCTGCCGCAGAACTGATGCCGCCGCTACAGCAATATTTATACGCTCAAGATGCTAAGGCAAACTGGCAATTGGTTTGGCTCAATAACGACGGGCAGCCCATCATTGGCTTATTACCGACAGTAAGCTGGTCCGTTTATTACGGTGCGAATGACCCGCCTCCTTCTGACAAACAAGAAACGCTTTATAAAGTCGAAAAAACTTGCCGCGCCAGCCACCATATTCATCACAGCACCGTCACAACAACCTATATGTGCTACAGTGAATGGCAAGATGAATTGATTGCTTATAGTCAAGCTTATAACATCGATAGTAATAGCAATGACTCACACTCAACATTTAAAACAAATAAAAAACCCAACTATCATCACGGTCTCATCGGTTTTATTGGTTATGATATTGCCGCTCACGAGCTAAGCCCAGCGAGCAACATTGAGCTGGCAGCACAGCCGTGTGCGCTACTTGGACATTATGATATCTATCTAACCCCTAAAAAAAATGATAACTCAGGTTGGCAGTTAGAAGTAAATAGCACGGCTAACGCGTCAAATAAAGATATTGATGAAGAACAAAAAAACAAACTTGTCATAGCCCTTATTGCTTATTTAGATGCGTTAGATAAAAAACTGTCTGATAAACATCCTAATCGAAAAAACATCAACCAAGCGCAACTTGAAACCTCGTCAGCGCCTGCTTCTTTGCTATTAAATGCACGATGGGGCAAGCGTCATTATCAGCAAGCCTTTGGTCAAACGCAAAACTATCTACAGCAAGGCGACTGCTATCAAATCAATCTAACCCAAGAGTGGCAGGGTCGTCTCACTCATACACAATCAACATCGAATATCATCGATTACTTGCCTGCTCTACATCGTAATACACAAGCGCCCTTCGCAGGGTATTTAGCGATTCAACATTTAAATGATAACGCTAATAGTAATAAGCCAGACAATTCTACTGAGCGCACAAGCAGCTTTGAGCTCTTAAGCTGCTCTCCCGAGCTATTTTTCACCTTTATCAAAGACGGTGCCACTGGTAAACACCATATACGTACTAAGCCAATTAAAGGTACGATGCCACGTGGTGCAACTGCTGAGCAGGACAATAACTATAAACAACAACTCATCGATAGTGAAAAAGACCGCGCCGAAAACGTGATGATTGTCGATTTATTGCGGAATGATTTGGGTAAGTATGCCAAGATAGGTAGCGTAAAAGTGCCGCAGTTATTTGCGATTGAAAGCTTTAGCAATGTGCATCATATGGTCAGCACCATTACCGCTGAATTACGCACAGATACTCATCCGCTTGCCGTATTATTTGGCAGCTTGCCCGCAGGCTCAATCACTGGAACACCAAAGAAACGCGCGGTCGAGATTATCTCTGAATTGGAAAACGCCCCACGTGGTGCTTATTGCGGCACCATGGGTTATATGAATTTTGATGGTAGTGGACAATGGAATGTACTAATTCGTACCCTGCAAGCAACCAGCACAGCAGATGATGTAGCAAACAATACGAAGCAAGTCAGTTTATGGGCAGGTGGCGGCATCACTGTCGCTTCTGACTGCGATGCTGAATATCAAGAATGTCTCGATAAAGTGGGTAATTTGCTATCCGTTCTTGCTAAAACAGCTATAGTTCAAATACTTTAAAAGCGCTACGATACTGCGGGTATAGTTTTTTTGCAGCCTCTGTCTGCGTAGGCACAGCAAGCTAGAAAAAACGGTACCTGCAGTACATGATGTAGCGATATTACTTCTCACTGACTATAATACCAAACCCAAAAAATACGATTAGCTGTGTGTTCAAAAACTGCTTAAAGTAGTACAAAAGAGCCTGCTAACATGATGTTAGCAGGCTCTTTTTATTGCTGATAAATATTGTGTCGCTTCAATATTATACCATTCACAAAAATTAGAGTAGCAAGGAAAACGAGTGCAAGTGCTACGCCTTGTAGACTAAACGAGTTTGACACGGCTAATCGTACTTTTTGGGTTTGGTATTACAGTAGAGCCAAACATCAGTTAGCTTCGACACCCTCAATTGCTTGCAACGCTTTTAATGCACTGATCAAACGCTCATGCTGCGACTGCGTGCCGATAGTAATACGCAGGTATTCTTCCACACGAGGCTTCTCGAAATGACGAACAATAATACCCTGTTCGCGCAATGCACTCGCTACAGCACTCGCCTTGCCATCTTTTGGACGGGCAAAGACAAAGTTGGCATGTGATGGCAACACGTCATAACCTAGCGCGGTCAATTCTGCTGTCAACGAGGTGCGTAAATCGATCACTTGCTGACAAGTCTGCTCAAAATACTCAACATCCAACACACTAGCTGTCGCGCCAGTTTGCGCCAACTTATCTAATGGATAGCTATTAAAGCTATTTTTCATCCGGGTTAGCGCCTCAATCAATGAAGCATTACCAAACGCCATACCAACACGCAGTCCAGCCAGCGAGCGTGATTTTGAAAAGGTTTGAGTCACAAGTATATTGTCACACTCATTAATAAGGCTGATGGCTGATAGCTCAGAATCCGTACTGCCTTCTTCTACCTGAGCAAAATCTATATACGCCTCATCAATCACCACCACAGAATTCGAATGCTCGCTGGCAAGTTTACGAATATCAGCAAGCGACAATAATAAACCGGTTGGCGCATTAGGGTTGGCAATGATGATACCGCTACACGGCTGACGATAGGCATCAGGGCTGACACTAAAATCAGCTTCTAGGGCAATTTGTACCAGCTCTACGCCAAATGTCTGCGCATATACAGGATAAAAGCTATAACTAATATCAGGCGCTAAAACGGGGCGTTCCTTTAAGAAAAAACTGGCAAACACTAGCGCCAGCACTTCGTCCGAGCCGTTACCAACGAACACTTGGTTGATATCAAGATTATATAGCTCTGCCAATGCGCCACGCAAATCATCAGATTCAGGCGCAGGATATAAGCGCAGTTCATCCGCTTGCTGCTCTAAGACTTTGGCGATGGCTTCCCCTACTTTTGGTGAGGGCGGAAATGGATTTTCATTGGTGTTTAATTTGCATAAATTATCATGCTGAGGCTGCTCGCCAGGGACGTAAGGTGACAAATTACGCGCTTTAGATGACCAAAGCCTGGTATCTATCTTTAACTCACTCATAAGTTATCCTACTATTAGCCACATAAATTATTAAAAACAGGTTTTAAAAGTACTATCCAAAAGTACCATTTAAAAGTAACTCTCAAAGTATCCAAAACATATTACTGATAACGATAACGGGCTGAACGCGCATGGGCTTCTAAGTCCTCACGCTGCGCTAAAATATCTGCAGTTTCTGCTAACGGCTTACTACCAGATTCAGAACAATAAATAATCGATGATTTCTTCTGAAAATCATAAACGCCCAATGGCGAAGAAAAACGCGCGGTACCCGAGGTTGGCAACACATGATTGGGACCAGCACAATAATCGCCAATCGCCTCTGGTGTATGACGACCCATAAAGATGGCACCAGCATGACGAATGTCATCAAGCAATGCGTCGGGTTCATCGACAGACAATTCTAAATGCTCAGGGGCAACGCGATTAATAACCACCATGCCCTCCTCGCGGTCTTTAACCAATATAAGCGCGCCGCGATTTTTTAGCGAGTCACGGGCGATATCGGCTTTTGGTAATTCTGCCAATGCTTTTTCGATTTCTGCGGCGACTTCTTCAAGTTGCTTACGACTTGTCGTCACAAAGATAGCTTGGGCGATACGGTCATGCTCAGCTTGTGATAATAAGTCCATCGCTAGCCAATCAGCGCGATCTTGCGCCTCGCCTTCTGCATAGACTAATACTTCAGAGGGACCGGCAATCATATCGATGCCCACTTGACCGAATACCGCACGTTTGGCCGCAGCGACATATTTATTGCCCGGTCCGGTGATTTTGTCTACTGCTGGAATAGTTTCAGTACCGTAAGCTAATGCGGCAACCGCTTGTGCGCCACCAATGGTAAAGACGCGATCAACCTTGGCTAAATGCGCCGCTGCCAATACCAATGGATTGAGGACGCCTTTTGGGGCGGGTACCACCATAATAACTTCTTTGACGCCAGCAACTTTAGCAGGGATAGCATTCATTAATACCGAAGACGGATAAGACGCTAGACCGCCTGGTACATAAATACCGACGCGATCAAGTGGTGTGACCTTTTGACCCAAGCGATTACCCAGCTCATCTTCATACTGCCAAGTCTCTTGTACTTGGCGCTCATGAAAAGACTGTACCCGTGTCGCCGCGGTGATCAGTGCCGTTTTGACAGTACCATCAAGATTCAAAAACGCTTCAGCAAGCGCCTCTTTAGACAGCTCTAACTCTTGCATCGTCGTTGCTGGATGCTGATCAAACTGTTGGGTCAGTGCCAGTACCACGCTATCGCCACCATGACGCACGTTAGCAATAATATCATCTACCGTTTTTAGTAACTCAACATCATTGACCGTTTCAAAGGCTAATAATTGTGTCAATTGACTGTCAAAATCGGCATCTTGGGTACTTAACTGGCGCATGATTCCATCCTATGTTTGAGCATAAAATACTGCTAAAAATACACGCTATAAGACCACTTATAAAGAGACATAAAGCGTGTTTGCGGTTCACAAATTTTATGGTTGCTTGTAACTGCTTATTGCATGTTTTCTTATTCAAATGATACTAGGGCATGTCATCAATTAGCACATTTAATCATTTAGTGGTCTTAAAATGGCTAAATTTTGCCAAACATCGTCAAATAACTGGTTAATATCTCGATATTATCTGCGCTATTTTCCTTGTTTGACTACAATTTTGCTCATTTTAAGCCTCACAATCTAAATGATGACACGCCCTAGGCCGTGGCCTAAACTTAATGGTCTAGCAACCAACACAATAAAACCAGTTTAGCACGCTATGTCTATCATAGAGCGCTAAACTGGTTTTAAAATTTGTATAATGGTGCTTGATATTACCAATGATTGTCATCGTTTTATAAAGCACTAATTTATGAGGCGCTGGCAATACTGTCTTTAAAACTATCTAAGATAGGTTCCAGTAGGGCAAATTTGCGTTTATAGCTCACTTGATTGACGATAAGGCGTGAGGACACATCGCAAATATGATCGCGTGCTTCAAGGCCATTGGCACGTAAGGTATTACCCGTATCGACCACATCGACAATCAAATCACCCAAGCCGACCAATGGCGCAAGCTCCATTGAGCCATAAAGCTTAATCACATCTACTTGCTGACCTTGGCTGGCAAAGTAAGCGCGCGCAACATTGACATATTTGGTGGCGATACGCAGACGACGATTGGGTAGTGGCGCATCTTTTACCCCAGCAGTCATCAGCTTACATTGGGCAATCTGCAAATCAAGCAATTCATAAACATGATTGGCGCCGTGCTCGAGCAACACATCTTTACCTGCCACCCCAAAATCCGCTGCACCGTGCTCTACATAAGTAGGTACGTCGCTGGCGCGTAAAATCAATACGCGAACATTAGGATTTGAGGTAGGGAAAATGAGTTTGCGTGACGCTTCAGGGTCTTCTAACAAGTCAACGCCAGCAGCACGTAGCAACGGCATCGTTTCTTCTAAAATACGACCCTTTGACAAGGCCAGTGTTAAACCTGCAAACTCATCATTTACTTCATTTAATAAACCGTTACTTGGTAGGTTGTTGCTTGCTTCAGTCATAATGACTCATATCCGTGTACAGTTGGTATCCCCATCACAGGGAATTTTTTAATTTTGCAATGCTTTAATGCCGTATTTAACTAAGCCATCAAAACTAATCGTTGGTACTAATACGCTCGATATTGACGCCCAGCGCACGCAATTTGTCTTCGACATGCTCATAGCCACGGTCAATATGATAAATGCGGTCGATTAAGCTCTCGCCTTCAGCAGTCGCCGCTGCCATCACTAATGACATAGAGGCACGTAAATCCGTCGCCATAACAGGAGCAGCAGTGAAGTTTTCCACTCCTTTCACAACCGCAGTATGGCCATCGACTTGGATAGAAGCGCCCAAACGATTAAGTTCAGGTACATGCATATAGCGATTCTCAAAGATATTCTCGATGAAAGTACTGGTACCATCGGCAATGCAAGCAATGGCCATTAGCTGCGCTTGCATATCGGTGGGAAAACCAGGATGCGGCTGTGTGCGAATATCAACGGCTTTTGGGCGACCTGTCATCTGCGCGCGAATCCAATCATCACCAGTAGTAATGATTGCACCCATATCTTCAAACTTCTCTAGTACAGGTGATAATAATAGCGCAGAAGTATTTTTGGCCAATACATCACCGCGCGTCATCAACGCCCCAGCAAGGTAAGACCCTGTCTCGATACGATCTGGCACCACTGAATATTCACAACCATGTAGACGTTCAACGCCTTCGATAGTCATGGTTGACGTACCGATACCGCTTATTTTGGCGCCCATGGCAACCAGCATATTGGCCAAATCCACCACTTCTGGCTCCAGCGCGCAATTACCCAACACGGTAGTGCCTTTGGCAAGCGTGGCTGCCATAATCACGTTTTCCGTACCACCAACGGTAACCATGTCAAATGAGAAGTTACAGCCGATTAGCTTGCCGCCTTTTGGTGCTTGCGCTTTCACGTAACCATTCTCTACGCTAATTTCAGCGCCCATGGCCTCAAAGGCTTTTAGATGCTGATCAACAGGACGAGAGCCAATGGCACAACCACCTGGCAAGGAGACTTCGGCTTCCCCAAAACGTGCCAACAATGGCCCAAGCACTAAAATTGAGGCACGCATAGTTTTGACCAAATCATACGGCGCATAAAAGTTATCGATACTCTTGGTATCGCAAGTAACGGTATCGTCTTGTTTTTGGATATTGATACCCATGCCACCGATCAATTTAATCAAGGTACGCACATCTTGTAGCGATGGTACATTGTGCAGTGTCGTCGGCGTCTCAGCCAATATCATCGCCGCAAGTAACGGCAACGCGGCATTTTTGGCGCCTGAGATAGTAACTTCCCCTGCGATACGACTGCTACCGGTGATTAAAAATTGATCCATAAAGGTGACAACCTAGCAATGAGTATAAAAAAGTATGAAAACCAGTAGTTATAGACCAGCAAAAAATTGCCAGTGACACAAATCTAGTCAGATATAAAAAGTATTAGCCTTGCGATTGAACTTCCCATTCAGCAGGCGTTAATGCTTGAATATTAAGCGCATGGATATCACCGCTCGCAATTTTATCATTAACCAGCGCGTAGACGGCTTGCTGACGTTGAACGGCGCGTTTGCCTTCGAAACTGGCATCAACCACGCGTACATCAAATTTCGTACCTTGGTTGGCAGCTTGAATAAAAGCGTCTGGGAAGTGAGTTTGTAAAAATGCGATCAAATCGTCAGCGTTCATGCTCATAAAGTATTCTGCCTTAAAGGTTAAGATAGGGTATAGATTTAAAGTGACAACATTATAACAAGAGTTTAAGCATCTTACAGTACTGTCTTACGTAACTGCGCTTAACTATTCATGGATGAATAGCATTAGAGCGCTTTATCCAAGTACGCCAATACCTGAGCACGCACATCATTGATCCAACGCAGTGGTGGCGCCATCGCACCAATACTGGTGGCATGACTGGCTCCTTCGATGTCACCTGTTTCCACGCTAACCCCTGCATCTTTTAAAGCCTGTGTCATTTTAATGGTGTTGGTCACGTGGACAATCTTATCTTTTTCGGCAGTCAACAATAAGTAGGGTGGCTGCTCGCCTTTTATTTGACGGTCTGGCATGACGTCGTCTGGTGTGGCATCGGCAGCAAAAGCTGTCGAACTATCAAATTTTCGGAAGTCATAACTATAAGGACCAGCAATACCAATGACTGTCGCGATATCTGTTGGCTTTATACCATAAGGGGCCAAAAAGTCTTCATTAGCGACCGCTGCAACCGCGTTAAATGCACCAGAAGAATGCCCGACAACCGCCAATCGCTTAGGATCAGCATGCAGGCTGGTCGCATTATCGATACTCCAAGCAATCGCTTGTGCCGCATCTTCTACATAGTCAGGATACACATGCTCAGGTGCTTTACGGTAATTAATCACCGCCGTGACATAGCCGGCTTGTGCCAAACTTTGACCGACAAAGGCATATTGATCTTTATTACCATTCTCCCACGAGCCACCGTGAACAAAAACTACCATGGGATAGCTACCAGTAATAGTACTCTCGGCTTTCATGGCTTTCGTTAAAGATTTGGGGTAATAAACATCCAAGTCTTGCAATGGTTCATCGCCATATAGAATATTTTTGCTCACACCCACACCGCCACTTGAGGTAATACCATTGACGATAGCAAGTGGTGATAACGCTTGGGCCTGCTGGGTAGCCAGCACAATTCCACCAACTGCTAGTACGGTGGTAATACCTGTGCTGATAAGTTTGGGCGTGCTTGTCTTAGTTGTTTGTGTCGCTGTACTTACATCCTTCATCGCCAGTATCCCTATTATATTTATATATTGACCCACCATTTATCGCATTACGACTATAGCATCACGACAGTCTATTTATAAAAACCCATCTGACACTGTCATTCGATATTGTGCTGGCACGTCTACTGCACTATTTTATTTTTACTGGCTTCTATCTTACTGGCTAGATAAGGACTTTTCGTGTTTTTCCTGTTAGTGCTGTTTAGGCTTATTGTCATAAATACCATACGACCCTAACCACAATCAGCCTCTAAAACTCTATTTGAGTGCTCAAATCGCTTAGCTTAGCTAAACTAAATCACACTATTGAATAGTCGTTGTTTACTGATCTTGGTAAAGGTCAATATATGAGCTAGATGAGGGTTGATCGACTGGCTCCCCTTCTTCTGTGATGACAATGGGTGTCGCCGTATTAGCAGTATTATTTTCTACAGATTTATTCAGGCTGGGGCTAGCACTCGCATCAGCCACTGCCTCAGAATTGCCCAAATCATTCTCATACATGATATCGTCTTCGCTTATCTTTACCCCTCTATCATCGACGACGGTGGTCAGCAATACCAGCTCCGTCACACCAACGGTGCTATTGGCAATATCAATCAAATGGCTTTGCTGCGTTGGGGTCATACGCCCCATGATATAGACCACACCATTATTGGTGACAGCTTTAACCTGTGAGGCTTTGACCCCACTATTAGCAGCGACCTTTGCCAGCAGCTTTGAAGTAATATAACCATCATGGACGGTCGAGCTATAGCCTTTTGAAGCACTGACATTCATCTCGTTATAGACACGGCGTACATCTGGCATCGAGCTGACAACTTTTTCAACTTCTGCTTTGATTGCCTCGGTAGGTACTTCGCCTGTCAATAGAACTTCGCTATTAAAGCTATCAATACCCATGCGGCTGGTTTGCTGCAAATCTTCTTTGAGGCCATAGACATTGATTTTGACCGTATGTTCGATACTGCGATCGAGCAATCGCTGCGGAATGGTACGCTCCGTCATCGGTACGCCATAATTACCTTCTGTACTATTGGTTAAATAGTTGGTGGTACAACCAGTGGTGACGATGCTGGCCATTAGCATAACACCAGTCACCGTACGACGTGTTGAGCCAACTATAGCAGTGCGCAAATGCATCCGTGTCATGACTTACCTCTTGAAACATGGTTGATAATGTAGAACATGATTGACAATAATGACGATTGATAGCTGTAGCGTTTATAAAAATCGTGCTTACGTTAATAATTTTAATTCAGCTACTTTACTTAATTTTTATGGTAGATAGTTAGGCTTTTGGTAACGATACCTTGATGCAAAGATGCTGATTGTTATTTCGCTGTCAGTCAAAAAATAAAGGCAATCAACTACCATGCTGCGCTTATAAAAGCGCCTTGTAGCCATTCTGGTGGTTCATTTTTCTTATTGTTTTTATCAGTGGTATTATAGGCAATCACATCAAACCGGCATTCACAGTTATGATATGTGGGATGTTGCTGCAAAAAATAGCGCGCCACCTTGATAATTTTACGTTGTTTGCTTGGCGTCACGCTGACTGCGGCATCACCAAAGTTTGAACGCTGTCTTTGACGCACTTCGATAAATACCAGTGTCGACCACGCCGACCCTTTTTCTACCATCACTAAGTCCAGCTCACCCACTTTTGGCTGTTGCCAGTTTTGCGCAACCAATACCAACCCTTGCGCCTGTAAAAACTCACACGCCTGTTGTTCAAACAGACTGCCTTGGCGCTGCTTTGGTGAAGTAAGGGCTAAAGGTTTATGGTTCGCCATGAGGTTTGTTAGTCTGTTTAACATTTCAGAATTATCATAGCACATCATGCTAAACTAACCACTTTCGCGCCCTCCATCTTTTATCTGTCGGCCATTTTGTCACTTGCTCCTTGACTGAGTCAGAGGACAGATAATGTCAGTATGGATAGTAGTGTCATCTTATTTTTTTAATTCCCGCTTTTAATACTCCGAGGTTTTCATGTCTAGCCCTACCGCGATGCCAGCTTGTCTATATATCATCGCTACGCCGATTGGTAATCTTAGCGACATGACGCCACATGCGATTGACGTCTTAAAGCAGGTTGCCATCATTGCCTGTGAGGATACGCGAACGTCAGGCAAGCTACTGTCACATTTTGGCATCGAGACCAAAGGCAGTAAAGCTGACGACGCTAAAAACCCAGCAACCCATCACATCGAAAATGGTGATGCAGATGACGCTGATACAGCAGTGAAGCAAAAAGGACATAATAAACTGTGGGCATATCATGAACACAATAGCGCGATTCAAACGCCCAAAATTATCGAGATGATCGAGCAAGGTCATTCGGTCGCTCTGATTAGTGATGCTGGTACGCCACTGGTCAGTGACCCAGGTTATCAATTGGTGCAAGCGGCACATACTGCAGGCGTTCGAGTATCACCTATCGTTGGCGCGTCTGCTGCCATTGCTGCGCTCTCGGTTGCAGGACTGCCCTCAGACCGTTTTAGCTTTATTGGTTTTTTACCAGCAAAAACTCATGGACGCCAAAAGCAACTGTCTGCTCTAAACTCACGTACTGAAACGCTGATATTTTATGAAGCCCCGCATCGCATTATCGCCAGTTTAGAAGATATGGCAACGATATTTGGTGCCGAGCGCGAAGTCACGTTTTGTCGTGAACTGACCAAAACCTTTGAGACGGTACATAAGAGTACGTTGGGTGATTTGGTTGAGTTTGTCAAAGCAGATGACAATCAACAGCGTGGTGAAATAGTGGTGGTGGTCGCTGGCGTTAATGTGGCGCAGGATTCGGACGATATCAGTATTCACGATACATTATTGAAGCGCTTACTAGAAGATTTATCGGTTAAAAAATCCGCTTCCTTGGCCGCCGATATTACTGGCGTAAAAAAGAACGCACTATATCAGCGGTTGCTTGAGCTACAACAAGCTGAATGATTTTTAACTATCAAGAATAGACGTTTATCACTTAATTGAGGAGACATAAGCAATGTACAATGTAATGGCGATAGGGAATGCTTTGGTTGACCACGAATATATGTTGTCAGATGCCGCGCTTGAAGAAACAGATTTGACCAAAGGCAATATGACGCTGGCAGGTATCGAAGAGCAGCAGCAGTTGTTGGCTTATTTTAAGCTTGCAGACATTGAACCATCAAAGCAAGCGGGCGGCGGTTCAGCTGCCAATACCATGTATGCTTTTGCAAGCTTGGGCGGCAAACCTTTTTACGCCTGCCGTGTTGGTGATGACCAGCAAGGGGAGTTTTACCTAAAAGACTTACATGAAGGCGGCGTTGCGACGTCAGAAAAATCCATCCATGCCGGTGGAGTAACTGGCTCGTGCGTGGTCGCAGTGACCGAAGATGGCGAACGTACCATGCAGACTTTTCTTGGTACCTCAAGCGATATTACTGCTGATAACGTCGATTTTGATGCGCTAACCCAAGCAGATTGGTTATATCTAGAAGGCTATCTAGCCATGTCTGAAGGTATCCAGCCAGCGATGACCCAATTGCGCCAACAAGCAGGCATTCATGGTGCAAAAATCGCCGTGAGTTTTGCCGATCCAGCCGTAGTGAAGTTTGCCAAAGAAGGCTTACTTAACATGCTCGGCAATAAAGTCGCGGTGATATTTTGTAATAGCGAAGAAGCAAAGTTATTCACCGATAAAAAGCAACATAAGGCAGCGGCGCGGGCGCTACTTGAGCATTGCCAAACGGCCGTGGTTACCGATGGTGCCAATGGTGCCATCATCGCCCATCAACCAAATGGTGAGACAGATATTGAAATCCATCAAGTTCCTACCCCAGCCGTTACCAATGTGATCGATACCAATGGCGCAGGCGATAACTATTCTGGCGCTTTTTTATACGCTTTATCGCAGCAATACAGCTTGCCAGAATGTGGT
Source organism: Psychrobacter sp. AOP3-A1-26 (assembly GCF_052378235.1). Lineage (NCBI taxonomy): Bacteria > Pseudomonadati > Pseudomonadota > Gammaproteobacteria > Moraxellales > Moraxellaceae > Psychrobacter > Psychrobacter sp. AOP3-A1-26. The sequence goes on along the minus strand of NZ_JBQSXN010000029.1, from coordinate 15,136 downwards.
CGTCTTGCCAGCGAAGTAGCGGCACAGGTGATTCAACAGTTCGGGCCGCGCTTGGCCTCAAAAGATTATAAAGATATCGCTCAGCGTGTCCTATCAGCCTAGGGCATATTTTTGCTTTTGACCCTGAATAAAAAAGCCCATATCAATGATATGGGCTTTTTATTTACTGAATAGTTATGTTTTTAATTTAGCAAAAAATTGCACCTTAAGCTGAGGCTAACGCTTGCTCTAAATCGGCTTTGATATCTTCGATGTGCTCGATACCAATCGATAAACGCACCATGTCCGTACTGACGCCGGCGTTTTCAAGCTCTTGCTCATTAAGCTGACGATGGGTCGTCGTTGCTGGATGACAAGCCAAAGATTTAGCATCACCAATATTAACCAGACGGGTAATCAGCTGCAACGCATCGATAAAGCGTGCCCCTGCTTCAAGGCCACCTTTGACGCCAAAGGTTAAAATAGCAGACGGCGTGCCTTTCATGTATTTCTTAGCAAGTTCATGCTCAGGATGATCAGGCAGACCAGCGTACTTCACCCAATCGACCTTGTCATGGTCACGTAGGTATTCTGCGACGGCTTGGGCGTTTTCGACATGACGCTCCATACGCAGACTTAACGTCTCCATGCCTTGCAAAATACCAAAGGCATTAAGCGGGCTAAGTGCCGCGCCAGTATTACGCAGCGGTGCCACGCGAGCACGGGCGATAAATGCCGCCGCGCCAACGTCTTGGACGAAGTTTACGCCATGATAGCTGGCATCGGGGGTATTTAATAGTGGGAAACGCTCAGGATAATCGCCCCAAGGGAAAGTTCCGCTATCCACAATCGCTCCGCCTATCGAGGTACCAGTACCACTCATATATTTGGTCAAGGAATGAATAACGATGTCAGCACCGAACTCGAACGGACGACACAGTGCAGGCGTGGCGACCGTACTATCAATCACCACTGGTACACCATATTCATGAGCGATATCACTCAGGGCTTGGATATCAACGATGTTGCCGAGCGGATTACCGATACTTTCGGCAAAGACCATTTTGGTCTTATCATCGATTAAATTGCGAATCGCTTCAGGATCCTTGTGGTCAAAAAAACGTACTTCGATACCTTGACGTGGCAGTCCATGAGCAAATAAATTATAAGTGCCACCATATAGCGTCGATACCGCGACGATATTATCGCCCGCTTCACATATAGTCTGAATCGCATAAGTGATGGCCGCCATACCAGAAGCCACGGCAAGTGCACCTATGCCGCCTTCCAGCGCGGCAACGCGTTCTTCTAGCACTGCGTTGGTCGGGTTCATGATACGAGTATAAATATTACCTGCGACCTTTAAATCAAACAGATCAGCACCGTGCTGGGTGTTATCAAAAGCATACGAGCTGGTATGATAAATAGGTACCGCGACCGCTTTGGTAGTTGGTTCAACACTATAACCGGCATGAATCGCCAAGGTCTCTAGGCGTGGAGTACTTTCTGTTTGCTTAGCTGGTTGTCCGTCACTCATATTGCGCTCCTAAAATTCAATTTTCTATTAAATAAATATTCGATGATTAAAAGATGCTTTAAAACATTCAGATTACAACTTATATGAAAGCACCTATCGCTGAACGATAGATATAAAAAAAGCTGAGTTAATCATAACCCAGCTTCTTTATTAAAAGAATAGCAAATATCTCATCTCTTAATGACAAATAGTCATAAGCAATGAAACTAATAAGCATATTCATAGGCGATATCGTCATTACTTTTATAACAACTCATCGGTATTTATTTGTAGTAAGCATTCTCAGTACGGGTGTGGTCAGTCTCATCAATCACTTGGGTCAGCTCTGGAATTTGTTGTTTAAGCTGCACTTCAACCCCTTGACGCAAGGTCATATCAACCGCCGAACACCCTTGGCAACCACCACCGAATTTCAATACAGCAGTCAAGCCAACGCCTTCTTCATCAATCAGTTCAAGTAATTGGACATCGCCACCATGGGCCGCCAAGCTTGGATTAATCTCAGACTGCAAGACATAGTTGATACGTTCTTCGACACTGGCATCGGCACCAACTTTTGGCACTTTTGAGTTCGGCGCACGGAATGTCAACTGACCACCAAAACGGTCTTTATTATAGTCAATCACCGCATCTTCTAGGTAAGGCACTGATGCCGCTTCAATAAAAGCAGAGAAGTCATCGTAGCTGAATTTCAAATCAGCACTGTCTTCTTCGCCCGGCTGGTTATAAGCCATACAGCATTCTGCGCGCGGTGTACCCGGATGCTCAACGAAAATACGCACGCCGATACCATCGGTATCTTGTTTAGACAACAAGTCTGCCAAATAACCTTGCGCGGCCTCAGTGATGGTAATGTTGCTTTTTGCATCACTTTGCTCAGTATCTAACGCTGACTCGTAATCGGCAGCAGGTTCTACTTGAGTATCAGTTGGATTGTGTTCACTCATAATGCTTCCTATGTGTTATGACACAAACGCTATATCTGTTATGGCTACTGTGTCGTGAATTTGGTTATCTTGAGTATTTGAACGAATATAAATCGGCATAAATTACAGGGGCTACCCATCACTACGGTCTGTCACTTTACTGCTTTTGATGACGTTGTTCTTCACACTACTCTTAACGCTGTTATTAAGATATTGATCAGTTTATAAAAGCTATTATACCGCACTCAGACGATAATTCCGACCGCGCTACTGTGAATTAAACCAGGACGGTAGTGAATAACTGCTATCGGTTTTTTTAATGGCATTGAATATCTGATTTTCTAATAAATTTACTTATAAAAGCCACTTGAGCCGTATAAGCATAAAAGTTGCGTGTTGACCCATGCCAAGATTGATACATCCCTTCCTATATAAAGACAGCTCACATGCTTATCAAGTCACTCAACCAAGTCACTCAACCAAGTCACTCAACCAAGTCACTCAACCAAGTCACCTAACTAAGTCACCTAACTAAGTCACTAAAATAGTTGATCAATACAAATTCAGCGCACAACCACTTTTAAATACCTCATCTACAGACCTCATCAAAAAGCAGCTTGCTTTATTATGTAATTTTATATATTATAATTAAGTATAGTAAATTATTTAATCTATTGGTATCTGTTGCAGTTTTAAAACTATCGATTCAATGGCTATCACCTATCAGGAGCATTTCATGAGTAAATCTTTTAAAGACATCACCAAACACGTTTCAACCAATATGGCAAAACTACATAAGCATATCCCTGAGACCACCAAAGCATTCTCGCAGCTTGGTGCCACAGCAACGGCTGACGGCGTATTGGATAAAAAGACCAAAGAGCTTATTGCCTTAGCATTAGCAGTTGGCGCACGTTGCGATGCTTGTATTGGTTTTCATACCAAAGCTTTAGTGCAGCTTGGCGCGACAGAAGAGGAAGTCGCGGAAACATTAGGCATGTGCATCTATATGGGTGGCGGTCCTTCGATGATGTATGCCGCTGAAGCGGTCGCTTCATTCAACGAGTTTAGTAAAGAAAGCTAATTTTAATGACTGCTTAAACTCACTATGTATAACACTGCCAATGGTTAAATAACTGTTGGCAGTTTTTTATGCTTATTATTGTTATGCTGGAGTAAGTTCTTATTCAAGGAATGGCGATAAAACTCATCTAACAGCTGAGTTATGCTATAACTCAGCAAATATTTATTGACGACTTTATTAAAAATGAACCACATTAATAGAGACTTATTTTATGACAATACAAACACTAAATTTAGTGGACACCAAAGATGGCGAACAAGTCGCCGTTTGGAAAATTGTAGCTGACACAAAAGATTGCACAATAACAGACACACCCACAGAAACTCTAGCCACCAATAAATCGACAATAAAAACCCAAAATATATTTTTGACCCATGGGACTTTTTCGGACAAACAAACCTGCCTAAAAATCGCCGAGTATCTCGCCAGCTTTGGTCATCATTGCTACATTATGGAGTGGCGCAGTCATGGTAATAGCTCGATAGCAAAAGAAAAGTTTAATTTCGAAACCGTTGCGACCTATGACTATGAAGCGACCTTCCGTTATTTCTTTGACACCTTAAAACTTAACAATCTACACTGCGTTACCCATAGCGGCGGCGGTGTTGGCTTAACCATATTTTTAATCCAAAACCCAGGTTATATCGATAACATAAACAGCATCACCCTGTTTGCTTGCCAAGCCTATGCTGCCGCAATAAAACCGATAAACCACACTAAAATTCTCAGCGCCAAACTATTTACGCGTCTGCTTGGTCATATTCCTGCCAAAAAACTCAAAATAGGACCCTTTAACGAGAGTTATTATACGATGAGTCAGTGGTTTGACTGGAATCTACACCATCACTTTAAAAGCAGTTTTATAAAAAAAAGTGCGATGGATAATGGTTCTTTTAATAAAGACGCGATAAATAAAGCTTATCTTCATAACCATAAAGTAAATAACCACATAACTCAGCAAGATAGCGCTGACGACAGTTATTTTGATTATCGGCATCATATGCCAAAAATCACCATTCCTATTTATGCCATTAGTGCTAAAGGCGACAAGTTCATCTCCCCTACCACTGGTTGTCAGCTGTTTTTTGACGACTTTAAAAACCCATCTAACGTCTTTCGAGAGTACGCGCTCAGTCACGGTGATTTAGATGATTATACGCATAGCCGCATTATGGTTAGTCGTCACGCTGCCACAGAGATCTGGCCAACCGTTACCGCGTGGATTGAAAAATATGCCAATTAAAGATACCGACCTAAACATCTTTACACTTGTCAGTGAGTAATGGGCTGTGTCAGTATTAGCGTCATTGCTTTTTAGGCAATAAGTTTTTTAATCCATAAATCTTCACCAATAAAATATAAGTCGTAGGAAGTTGGCGCATATGAGTGAATCATTAGAGCAACAGTTAGATAAGCAAAGCCCGGATAAACAAAGCCCAGATACGCAAAATAATAAACACTATCGCTACTTGGTTTTTATCGGCCGCTTTCAGCCATTCCACCGTGGGCATAAAGCGGTTGTCGACGAAGCACTAAAGCGTGCCGATAACGTCATTATGCTTATTGGCTCAGCTAACCTACCGCGTAGTTTACGCAATCCGTTTAGTGTTGCTGAGCGTGCTGCCATGATTAAGGATGTCTACTCAGCAGCAGAAGCGGCACGTATTCATTGCGTTGGGCTGGACGATGCACTCTACAATGACACGCGCTGGTTACAATACGTGCAAGCGGGTGTTAAATCTGTCACTGGCGACTTACAAACGGATATCGGCTTGATTGGTCATTCAAAAGACAGCTCATCGTATTATCTATCGCTATTCCCAAACTGGGCGTCGGTCTCAGTACCCAATTATCATAATTTATCAGCGACCCCTATCCGCGACAGCTATCTAATGGGCGCTACGCCGACACCTGAGCGCACGCCTGAATCAACGCGCAAAGTACTAAATGACTTTAAAAAAACCGATGATTATCAGCGACTACATGAAGAAGCAGATTTTATTGATAAATATAAAAGACAGTGGGAATCAGCCCCTTATCCACCTACTTTTATGACCGCCGATGCTTTGGTGGTGCAATCAGGGCATATATTATTAGTAGAGCGCCGCAGTATGCCAGGGCGCGGACTGTGGGCATTACCGGGTGGGTTTTTGAATCCAAAAGAGACCTTATTTGATGCCTGCATCCGCGAGCTACGAGAAGAGACTCGTCTTAAAGTCCCTGAGCCAGTGTTGCGCGGCTCTTGCCATAGTCAGCATACCTTTGATGACCCGTATCGCTCAGCGCGTGGGCGCACGATTACCCAAGCGTTTTACTTTCAGCTCAAAAACGATCCAAACGGCCTGCCAAAAGTAAAAGGCGGCGATGATGCTGCCACAGCTTTTTGGTTACCCCTTGCCGAGTTAGATGCCAAAATGATGTTTGAAGACCATTATGCGATTATCACTAAGATGGTTGGCTTATAGTTTTCTTATCATTGACGTTTCGGTGCATTATTTCCAAACTTTTAGTCAACTGAAAACTATAAAACCTATTTTCTACATTTGACTTTATAATGTCATTGTTATCAATTTCACCGCCCAAGCTGATAGACAGCAAGGGTTAACCGCCGCAACTGTTCTTTCATCAAAGCAGCTGCGGCATCTCAAAGCAGAGGAGTTCTGTGATGTATACCAGTAATTTAAATAATTTGATCTTAAATAGCGACAGCTATAAAACCTCACATTGGGTGCAATACCCAAGTGGTAGCGAGTACTTATCAAGCTACGTTGAGGCGCGTAAAGGCGACTATGATGTGCTGTTCTTTGGTTTACAAGCCTTTATCAAAGAATACTTAAGCACACCGATTACCCATCAAGATATCGATGAGGCGGAAATGGTCATTCAAGCGCACGGCTTGACCTTTAACCGTGCAGGCTGGGAACGTTTGGTCGATAAACATGGTGGTTATTTGCCATTACGTATCGAAGCCGTTCCCGAAGGCAGCATCGTGCCCGTATCCAACGTGGTCTGCCAAGTTATCAATACCGACCCTGAGTTTTATTGGCTACCAAGTTATATCGAAACAGCGTTATTACGCGCGATTTGGTATCCATCGACGGTCGCGAGTGTCTCGCACTATTGCAAAGGTATCATTCGCCAAGCGCTAGAAAAATCTGCGGACAATTCAGAGTCATTGATTTTTCGTTTGCATGACTTTGGTTCACGCGGTGCTTCTAGCCATGAGTCTGTCGCACTCGGCAGCCTAGCTCATTTGGTCAACTTCGCTGGTACCGACTCGATGACCGCTTTGGTCGCTGCCAGTCGCTGGTATCAGATGGATAAAGACATGCCAGCCTTCTCAATCCCTGCTGCTGAACACAGCACTATGACCGCATGGGGCCGTGATGGTGAAACCGCCGCCTTTGCCAACATGATTGAGCAGTTTGGCGGTACGGGCAAGAGCTTCTCAGTGGTCTCTGATAGCTATGACTTATGGAACGCCATTGATAACATCTGGGGCGGCAGCTTAAAAGATGAGGTTAAAAACATGGGTGGTACGTTAGTCATTAGACCAGACAGTGGCGAGCCGGCTAAAGTGGTTCGCGAGGCATTAGAGCGCTTAGCGGTGAAGTTTGGGACGACTACCAATAATAAAGGCTACAAAGTATTGCCAGACTACGTACGCGTCATTCAAGGTGATGGTATCAGCCCGCAAAGTTTGAGCAAAATTATCGATGTGGTGTTGAAGGCTGGCTTTAGCGCCGAAAACGTGACCTTTGGTATGGGCGGTGGTCTGCTGCAACAAGTCAATCGCGATACCATGAGCTGGGCGATGAAAGCCAGTGCCATCTCTATCGATGGAACCTGGAAAGACATCTATAAAGATCCGGTCACCAGCCGCTCTAAACGCTCGAAGAAAGGCCGGTTGGCACTAATAAGAAACAATCATGGCAAATTAGACACTATCAAAGCCGATGCGTTATCTGCTCATACAGAAAACCTATTACGGGATGTTTATCTTGATGGTAAATTATTAATAGACGACAGTCTCACCACTATTCGGGAGCGTGCAGGATGGTAAATACTCATAAAGTAGCCTCGGTGGCAAAAGATGTGCTACTCGCCCCTGTTTATCTTTATCAAGGTCGCAAAATCAAGCGCGATACCGTTCGCCTGCCTGAGCCAAATGGCGAAAGACGCGGATCTATTTCACTAAACCAGTCTACTAGTAGGCCAAAAAACAACACCAATAAAACGTTAAACCTCATGGTCGTTGGTGATTCAGCCGCAGCTGGTGTGGGTAGTGAGACGCAGCAAGAAGCACTGACAGGCAAGCTCATTCCAATATTGAAGCAACAGCCCGCCATTTATAACACATTCAGTACGCTGAACTGGACGTTGCAAGCGACTACAGGACATACCAGCTTCGATATTTTACGTAGGCTATATGTCCTACCCACTCCTAGCCAGCCTACTGATGTAATGATACTCAGTGTCGGTGTAAACGATACGACATCAAGTGTTCCTGTAGATAAATGGCAACAGCAAGTTGAAGATATTATTGCTATTGCCCAGCGTAAGTTTGGTGTACGAAAGCTGGTTTTTTTGAGTCTACCGCCGATGGCAGAAATGCCTGCGATACCGCCACCGTTGAATAACTTTGTCGGTGCAAAAGCCTCAATCCTTGATGAGATATTGCAGCAAGTTTGTGCCAATAATGACGGGGTTACCTACATGGCAACTGACTTTGCACGGATGATAGAAGAGCATTCTAATGGCACACCAATCGATATTTCAGTGATGTTTGCCAGTGATGGCTTCCATCCTAGCAGCCTAATGTACGGTTATTGGGCGCAGCAGGTAGCAGAGCTGATTATCGAGCTACTAGAATCACCAGTCACTTAATTCAAAAACTAATACCAAACCCAAAAAGTACGATTAGTTGTGTCAAACTCGTTTAGTCTACAGTGTGTATAGCCGATCCACTATAAAACAAACACAGTGCTACTGGGATAAATTTTGCGCAGCCTCTGTCTGCACAGGCACAGCAAGCAAGTAAAACTTATCCCAGTAGCTCGCTATAATGTTTGTACTCATTTTATTTAGGACTGACTATAGCACTTGCACTCGTTTTCCTTGCTACTCTAATTTTTGTAAATGGTATAACATTGTAATATTCAAGTTTTAACAACCAACCAAACTCTAAAAATTGAACCAAAAAAAAACCGCTGAATTATCAGCGGTTTTTTATGGTTCAGTGAAATAGATTGACGCAATAAGCGTAAATTATTCAGCAGAATCAGCAGCTTTCTTACTACGGCCACCAAACGCACCAAAGCGTTTGTTGAAGCTTGCAACACGACCTTCAGTAGAGGTTTTACGTTGTTCGCCAGTATAGAATGGATGCGACGCACTTGAGATATCAAGTGGGTAGTATGGGTATTCTTTACCTTCGTATTCACGAGTGGCTTTGGTATTAACAGTTGAACGCGTTAGGAAGAACACGTCAGCGTTAGTATCATGGAACAAAACTTCTTGGTACTTAGGATGGATATCTTTACGCATAATAAACTCTCTATGTCCGATGTATGTACAGCGCTTTTGATTAACGGTATTTTTGACTATTAATCACACCACAGCATACGTAACTGAGGCACTAAGGACATCTCTCAGTCTGGCAGCTGCGTCACTGGCTTATTCCAGCACCCAACACCACACTTCTGCTCACTTAGCCTTTCCCCAGCGGGAAAATCAAACCGCGATTTTAACGGTTTTCGACTTTTGATGCAAGCAGCTTCTATGATCAATTGACACGACCATACATTACTTACACCTTAACAATATTGAGATAAATGGTTTACCCTAGTATAATCTAACATTAGATAAAACACACAATTAAACCTCGAGATGTAGGTTATTTAAACAATAACCTATCTTTGATAGTAAATCTTATATAAAATTTATAGCAATAACACCGTATCGTTTTTAAATTGAATCGACTATAGGTAAAATTACGCCTCAAAAATAACTGATTAAACCCCAATAAACAAGGATAATATAATGATAAATATCTCACTGAAAAATACGGCCAAAGCTATCGCGATCAGTGCGGCGCTTGCTACCACCACCATGGCAAGCGCGGCGCTACCGAGCCAATGGCAATTAGATGACTCGCACACACGCGTTGGATTTTCGGTGAACCACCTAGGGTTCTCAACCACCATGGGTCGCTTTAATGAGGTGAAAGGCGTGGTGAACTACGATATCAAAGCGCCTGCTAAAACCAATATGAACTTTACTATTGCCACAGATAGTATCGATACCAATTGGGATGCGCGTGATGAGCATCTTAAAAAGGATGAGTTTTTTAACGTCGCCAAATACCCAACCATGACTTTTAAGTCGACTGACATCACATTTAAGAATCCGCAACAAGCCGAAGTAACCGGTGATTTCACTATGCTAGGTCAAACCAAACCGCTGACGCTAGATGTAACCTTAAATAAAATCGCCAATAGCCCACTGACTAAAGAGCCTGTTGTCGGCTTCCGTGCGACGGGTATTATTGATCGCGCCGCTTATGGTATGACGGCATTTTCTGATGGCATCACCACCGATGTTCCTATCCAAATCGATGGTGAATTGGTCGAGAAAAAAGCGGCTGTAAAGAAAAAATAATAAAGCCTGTTTATCATTAATTTCTATCTTAATTAAAGCATCACATGAAAAAAGCAGCCATTAAATGGCTGCTTTTTTGATACAGATAAAATTATTATTAAACTTTATCTGGCAGTTTTAACGATATGCCAAACGCCAAGTTTGTTATCACCATCTTTATCGCCAATCTTAGTATCATTAGCATAGAAGTATAAAGGTTTGCCATTTACTGCCCACTGATATTTACCATCTTCACGCTGGAATGCAGCAAACTGCCCTGAAGCTTTGGCATTGTTAGGTGCCATAAATGCCGGCCAAGCAACTAGACATGCAGAGCCACATTCAGATTTGTTCATTGAGTCTTTATCAAAGGTATATAAAGTCATATGGTTACTAGCATCGACCAACATGCCGTTTTTACTAGCGACAGGAGCGGTGCTTTTATTGGTGGCTTGCACATCATGCATACCAGAATCGTCCTTACCAATCATATTGTTAAAAGTAGAACAACCACTAAGCGCTAAAACACCTGAGAGTGCTGATAGTATAAGAATGCCTTTCATAATAACTTCCTTGTCATATTGTCATAGTATATTTTTATTTGGGTTTTTCTTCCTGTCTGATGATTTAAGCAATCGTACAGAAAACCACTTAAACCTGCCTTCAAGCAGTTTCAATATAGCATACCCAAAACATTAGTCGTTTCTATCAATATATAAATTTACAAAAGCGCATAAAGATTACAAAACATGAAAACTAAAATACCTAATTTGGTTGAAAAACCACTGCACTGACTGCGTTCAAACATTTAAAATTTAATGGTTGCTCGTTGACAAAACTCCTGCATCTACTTACGTATCTGCCAACCTATTAGTTGTAGTTTTTCGTAGAATAACGCTATAAAGATTAAGCATTACTACACAATGGTAAATGTAACCATTGCGGCTTAATATCAACATTGAACTTGGCTACCTCTGCACGCATATCAATAGGATTAAGCCAACTGTATACAGACTATCTTAGATAAAAACCATTTAAAGAATATGCCAAGTATGACTTGATACCAATGCTATTAAGGATATAACAACGACAATGACTCACTCTTTTACGACCAATCAAACCCATAGTCAACGCCAACCAGCCAAACGCGTCGGTATTCTTGGCGGTGGTACAGCAGGGGCGACTATTGCGATTCGCCTAGCCGCATTAGGGCTTGAGACTTATTTGTTTGAAAAAAACAAATCATTAATCGATGGGCCGCCGATGTGCCATTTGCATGCTGGTGGCAACCTATATCGTGAAATCCCTGACGAAGATTGCGTCGCACTGCTCAAACAATGTATCGATATTTTGCGCCTTTATCCTTATACCATCGACGTGCGTCCAACAGTATTTGCCGTACCAACTCGCGATGAAGGCTTGCCAGAAGATTTATTGCCGCGCCTCGATATTTTAACCGATGCTTATCACGAACTTATCGCCCAAGATGCCAACAACAAAGTACTCGGTGACCCTGATGATTACTATCAGCTATATAGCCATGAACAATTGATTGAGCTGTCTGAACGTGAGCAAGTTACAGCTCCAAAGACCGTTGATGAATGGATGATACCAGTTGCTAAATACTTGGATTTAAATAAAGTTAAGTTTCCGCTGATTGTCGTACAAGAGTACGGTTGGAATATTTTTCGCCTAGCAGCTTCTGCACAGCTGGCGTTAGAAGGCTATGAGCATGCGCATGTATTTACGGATACTCAGGTTAAGCAAGTCATGCCTGTCGATTGCGAAAACTGCTCAAATGCCGATCATCATTTCACTAAATGGCGTATCGATTATCAGCAAGCTGCCCATTTGGCGCCTGAATCTAACAGTGAAGCTGACTCTATTGAAGTCGATTATTTAATCAATGCTTGTGGTTTTCGTACCGGCGTCATCGACGATATGGTCGGTGTAAAAGTCACACGCATGGTCGAGTTTAAATCCTCTTATATCACCCACTGGGATGACACTGGCGGACAGATACCGGAAATTATTGTCTATGGCAACCGTGGTACACCAGAAGGAATGGCGCAGTTAACGCCGTATCCAGGCGGTTATTTTCAAATACACGGCATGAGTAAATTTATCACGCTATTTGATGATGGGCTGGTCGCATCGAACAAAGACAGCGCCCAACCCAAGCTGCCGCCGCAATACGTGCATTATATCGAAGACGGCTGGGACAAAGCACCACTACAAGCGCGTAGCCAACAGGCCATTGATTATGTGGCTGAGTTTGTACCAACATTCCATAGCGCGCGTACTGTCGGCAATGCATTATATGGTGGGCAGCAAATACCCGGTGAAGACGATACGCTGCGAGTTGCTGATGTGAGCTTGTACTCTAATATACGCTATGCGCGTGCTGAAAATGTTAAAGCATCCTCGACGTTAATTGCGGCCGATCAAATCGTCGAAGAGCTAACTGAGCTTGGCTTGATTGATAACGACACACAAGCCAACCGTAATCGCTATGCCCATGAATGGTCTTATCTGGCGCGAAACGATAGCTTGGCTATCGATAAGGTTGCTCGTGTACTCGCAAAAGAACGCGGCTTTCCATTGGCAATGGCTGGCGTAAATCATGGTATTCGTGAGACGGCTTTAGACAGTTTGAGTAGAGATAAATTAAGTGCGGATAGCTTAAAGTCAAACAGCTTGAAATCAAACAACTTAAAGTCAAACAACTTAGAAACAGACAATTCAGACTCAGCGGAAGTATAACTATTCGCTGACAGCCTGTTATTTTTAGTGCTTATTTAATTTGTTAATTTAACTGGTTCAAAAGCTATCCAGTTAGCTAACGAGCTACTATAAAGAACGGTTATAAAAAGGGAGAGCATGGCTAATTAATCAGCCATGCTCTCCCTTTTTATAAAATACGATTATAAATACCGTATATATTAATGTCTAATTGCCAGCCATTTTTTCAGTATCAACGGCATCGTCTATTTTCACCACCGTCTTGAGCATGTCGATGGCTTCATCAATAGTATTACACACTACCAAGCGCTCAAGATCTTGTTGTTTCATAAAACCTTGCTCGGCAGTATATTTTAAATGGTCAATCATACGATCATAAAAGCCATTAATATTAAGAATAATCATCGGCTTTTCATGTTGATACAGCTGACGCCAAGTCGCAATCTCCATAATTTCTTCAAGCGTTCCAAGTCCACCCGGTAAAGTAATAAAAGCGTCGGCATATTCTGCCATCACTGTTTTACGGGTATGCATGGTATCGGTCAAATGTAGACGTGTCAGCTGCTCATGGGCAATTTCATGTTTGAGCATAAAGGTTGGAATCACTCCCACCGCTTGCGCACCGCCTTTAATCACTTCATCGGCGACTGCACCCATCAACCCAATACTCGCGCCGCCATAAACCAAACCTAAACCGTTATCCGCTAGCGCACTACCCAGCTCGCGTGCCGCCTGCTCATATACCTCACTATTACCCGAACGTGAACCACAATAAACCGCAACCAGTGGCATCGCTAACGTTGATTTTTTCACCGCTTTTTCAATATTGGTAATATCCTGGCTAGTAATGACTTCATAAGTAGCGTTGTTAATGTTCATTTGCATATAGCTTCCTTAATTTTTATAGCAATTTTTTATTGAGTATGAGTTTATTGTGGTTTGCTTATAGAGTGAGTATTTATCAGAAGATTTATCACCTACAAATCATCTTCGAAAATAAACATTCAGGCATATATCGACGGACAATAGTATCCAAGATAAATGAGGTAGAACTTAGAAGTCACATTCGAGCGCCTTACTTACCAGTATTTATTTTAACATAAGCGATGCTATCACGCGCTAGCGACGATTTATCAATACGCAATGACTACACATTCATAGGTGAACACTGATATCTAAGTGGTAGTAACTGGATATAGACAATCTATCGTGATTAAAAATTCTATTAGTTGATAAAGTATTGGATCAACGAGCCTATTAATAAAAAAGATAAAATACAACAAGGTCAAACTATGGAAAACACTCATCCCAGTTATCAGACAGACACATACTCGCTCAGTATCATGACCGAGCGCAATCAAGCATTGGCAGCCACTGTTTATCGGCCTAAAGGCGAGGTGAAAACAGCCGTCATGATCGCACCAGCAACTGGCATCAAACGCCAGTTTTATCATAATTTTGCGACGTATTTAGCCGAGCAAGGCTTTGGCGTACTGAGCTTTGACAATGAGGGTATTGGCGACTCACTGTCGTCTAATTTGGCAAAATGTGACGCCTCTTTAATCAGCTGGGGTCGCCACGATATGCCGGCTGTGCTCGATGCCTTACAGGATGAGTTTGCCGCTGCCACTTATCATCTGATTGGTCATAGCGCAGGCGGTCAATTGATTGGCTTGATGCCGAATTACAAAGCTCTTGCCTCTGTGTTTAATGTTGCATGCTCTTCAGGTCGTATTAAAAACATGGCTATGCCTTATAAACTCAAGGCGGTGGGTTTTATGGATGCCTTTATTCCACTCACCAACTTAGCGTTAGGCTACACGCCATCGGATAAAATCGGTATGGGTGAACCACTACCGCGCGGCGTCGCTCGGCAATGGCGTGAGTGGTGCAACGGCGCAGGTTATATCAAGACCGCTTTCGGTAACACTGTGCACACGCATTTTTATGACGACATAACTGCACCATCTTTATGGCTTGGCTTTAGCGATGACAATATTGCCAATAGCAAAAACATGGATGATATGATTCGCGTATTTACCCAGATGCCCGTTGAAAAATGCTTTTTTGACCCGAAAGATTTTGGCCTGAACAGCATCGGTCACATGCGTTATTTTAGTCGTAAAACCAATGCCAAAGCACCACAGCTTTGGCAAATGGCGGTTGATTGGTTAAATAAACAGCAATAGTACTCCATCTACTCTTAGGTAGGGGCTGTATAATTGATTC